>DAIEMM010000164.1 GCA_027349605.1 Anaeromyxobacteraceae bacterium | reverse complement strand
ACGCCTTTCGGATGGCTCCCGGCGGAAAAGCCCCGGAAGCGCCCCCGGCCAAGCTGGTTCAGCATGCCCTCGGCGAGGATGCTCCGGGCCGTGTTGCCGGTGCAAAGGAAGAGGACGTTGTAGACCTTGTCGCTCACGCGGGCCTCCGGTCGGGCGGGGGAGCGGGAAAGTCCCCGGCGCAGTTCTTCACGCCTTCGATGTGGGCCGTTTCTCCTGGGAAGTAGCGATCCCGGAGCCGGAGCGACACGTTCACGAGACCGATGAGCACCGGTACCTCCACGAGCGGGCCGATGACCGCAGCGAAGGCCGCGCCGTTCGCCATGCCGAAGGTCGCGACGGCCACCGCGATGGCGAGCTCGAAGTTGTTCGACGCCGCGGTGAAGGAGAGCGTTGCCGTCTGGCCGTAAGTCGCCCCCACCTACCGGCTCATGAAGAACGACACGAAGAACATCACCAGGAAGTAGATGAGCAGCGGGATGGCGATGCGGACCACGTCGAGGGGGACCTGCACGATGGTCTCGCCCTTCAGCGAGAACATGACGACGATGGTGAAGAGGAGCGCGACGAGGGTGATCGGCGAGATCTTCGGGATGAAGACGTTCCGGTACCAGTCCTCGCCCTTCCAGCGACGCAGGAAGGTCCAGCTCGCGAAGCCGGCCAGGAACGGGATGCCCAGGTAGATGAAGACGCTGGTCGCGATCTCCCCGATGGTGATGTGGACCTCGGCTCCCGACAGCCCCAGCCACCGGGGCAGCACGGTGATGAAGAGCCAGGCGTAGACCGAGAAGAAGAGCACCTGGAAGATCGAGTTGAAGGCCACCAGGCCGGCCGCGTACTGGCGATCGCCGTCGGCGAGATCGTTCCAGACGATGACCATGGCGATGCAGCGGGCGAGCCCGATGAGGATGAGCCCCACCATGTACTCCGGCCTGTCGCGCAGGAAGATCACGGCCAGAGCGAACATGAGGATCGGTCGGACGAGCCAGTTCTGGACGAGCGAGAGTGCCAGGACCTTGCCGTTCTCGAAGACCAGCGGCAGCTCGTCGTACCGGACCTTGGCCAGCGGCGGGTACATCATGAGGACGAGGCCCACGGCGATGGGGATGGAGGTGGTTCCCACGCTCATGCGGTCGAGCGCCGGCACCACCCCGGGAACGAGCCAGCCGAGCGCCACCCCACCGCCCATGGCGAGGAAGATCCAGAGCGTCAGGTAGCGGTCGAGGAAGGAGAGGCGCCGGGCGACCGAGGTTGCGGGCATGGGCTAGAGGCTGCCGACGAGGGCCTTGAGGCGGCGGAGGGTACGGGGCTCGACGCAGTAGCAGACGCGGGGGCCGTCGATGTCGCCGCGGATGAGGCCGGCCTCCTTCAGCACCTTGAGGTGCTGGGAGACGGTCGACTGGGCCAGGGGAAGCTCGTCGACGATGTCGCCGCAGATGCAGGCCTCGCGACGGACGAGAAGGCGCATGATCCGGACCCGGGCGGGGTGCCCCAACGCCTTGGCCAGCGTGGCCAGTTCCTCATCGGCCTCGGTGCCCTCCACAGGTCGGACGTCGGGGGGGTCGCGACGGAGGTCGGCCGGGGCCGGGGGAATGCTCTTCAGGGGGGCAGCCATGATTCGAACTTCTACGATGGCGAGACCGCCAGCGCAACCTGCCGCGGATGAGTTCACGGGACCTTCACCGTTGAGCAGCCGCAATCCCGGAGGAGCCGTCTCGATTGCCTGTTCATCGTCATCATGCGATAAGCCGGACATGCGCAGGTCCTCCAGGATGACCGTGACCGCGTTCGTGACCGCCGCGCTGGTGGTGCTCGGCGGCTGCGACGGCACCCGTGCCGAAGGCGCGGGCGCGAGTTCGCCCCTGCAGGCCACCGCGCAGGAGATGCCCCGGCTCGTGGACCTGGGCGCCGGCAAGTGCATCCCGTGCAAGGCGATGGCGCCGGTCACCAGGGCTTCATGGACAAGGAGGCGATCCTCGCCCAGTGGAGGGCCCTCGGCGTGAGCCTGTAGCGGGCGGACGATGGGCGCGATCCTCACCACCTTCGGGAACGCCTTCGCGGCGTCGGCGGCACTCGCCCTGCCGGCCGCCTTCCTGTGGGGAGTGCTCTCGGTCGTCCTGAGCCCGTGCCACCTGTCGAGCATCCCGCTGGTCGTGGCCTACATGAACGGCGGCACCGCATTCCCCACTGGCCGTCGTGCCCTCGGCATCTCCACGAGCTTCGCCGTGGGCATCCTGGCTGCCACCGTCGCCGCCGGGGTATCGGCCCAGGGCGCCCGGCGCTGGCTCGCCTGGAAGAACGGGGAGCGGGCCGCCCGGCTGCTGCGGGGCGCCGCCGGTCTCGCCGTCATCTCAGGCGGCATCTACTTCCTCCACACGGCGGTCCAGCCTTGAGTCCTCCCGTCATCAGCCCCTCCGAACCCGCTCCGGCTTGCTGCGCGAGCCCGGCCGGCAGCCCTCCTGCGGCGAAGACACCGCATGCGGGCACGGGCCGGACGGCGCTTCTCCTCCTGGTCGGCCTCGCCGTCTGGACCGCCGCCTACGGGGTCATCCAGCCGCTCGCGGAGTGGCTGAGCTTCGGCGCGTTCGGACTGGCTCGTGGATCCCGCCTGGGTGAGGCGGTGGCCTTCTTCCTGTACGACACGCCCAAGGTCCTGCTGCTGCTCGTCCTCATCGTGTTCGGGGTCGGGATCATCCGGTCGTTCTTCACGGCCGAGCGCACCCGCGCCATCCTGGCGGGCAAGCGGGAGTCGGTCGGGAACGTCCTGGCCGCCCTCCTGGGCGTCGTCACGCCGTTCTGCTCCTGCTCCGCCGTGCCCCTGTTCATCGGATTCGTCGAGGTCGGCGTCCCCCTCGGCGTGACGCTCTCGTTCCTCGTCTCGGCGCCCATGGTGAACGAGATCGCGCTGGTCCTCCTGTTCGGGCTCTTCGGGTGGAAGGTGGCCGCCCTCTACCTCGTCACGGGCCTCGCCATCGCCATCCTCGCCGGCTTCGTCCTGGGGAGGATGAAGCTGGAGAGGTACGTGGAGGGCTGGGTCCACGAGTCGATGAAGGCCGAGGCGACCTTCGAGCGCGAGCACCTCGGGTTCACCGGGCGGGTGAAGAGGGGGCTGGAGGCGGTCCGGGAGATCGTCGGCAAGGTCTGGCCCTGGGTCGTCGCGGGGATCGCCGTCGGAGCGGGGATCCACGGCTACGTGCCGGAGGGGTTGCTGGCGAGCTTCATGGGCAAGTCGGCCTGGTGGTCGGTGCCGGCAGCCGTCCTCGTCGGGGTTCCGATGTACTCGAACGCGG
>DAIEMM010000147.1 GCA_027349605.1 Anaeromyxobacteraceae bacterium | reverse complement strand
AGCCCTAGGTGTTCGTGGTGGACACGAACGTGCTCGTCTACGCGGCGAACGCGGCCTCCCCATTTCACCTGAAGTGTCGTGCGTCGCTCGAATCGTGGAGACGGGGTCCGGGCGCCTGGTACGCCACCTGGGCCATCCTCTACGAGTCCTGCGCGTCACGACCCATCCGCGGGTCCTGTCGCCGGCGTGGACGGCCGGGCAGGCCTGGGCCTTCGTCGAGTCGCTCCTCGCCTCGCCCGGCTTCTGCGTGCTCGTGGCGACGCCCCGGCACGCAGCGGTCGCCGCGCAGGTGATCCGGGAGGTCCCGCACCTCGCCGGGAACCTCTCCCACGACGCACACACCGCCGTCCTGATGCGTGAGCACGGCATCCGGCGCGTCTACACGAGGGACACCGGCTTTCACCGCTTTCCGTGGGTCGAGGTGATCGATCCCGTCGGGGCGCCCGCCACCCCTTGATGGCGCCGCCCGGTTGGCCCGATCCCTGCTGCGGCGCACGCTGCCTGGCTGCGCCGGGCAGCCTCCTCGGTCCTGCGGTCTCAACCGAACGGCACCACGTCGATCGCGTCCCCCGGCGTGACGCCCAGGAGGCGGGCGGCCTCCGCCGGGATCCGCACCCTCCGTCCGCTCACCCGCGCCCGGGTGCGCACGGCGCGGAAGCGGTTCGGCCCCCTCGCCCGGACCACGCCGGCGAGCACCTCCGGGCCGCGCTCCCCGGGCTCGAGCGGCTCCCCCGCCACCTCGAGCCGCCGGTGCCCCCGCACCACCGAGACCTCCCCCAGCTTCGCCTCGTAGTGCGGGCCGCCGTCGAACGGGTCGATGCGGTTCACGTGGCGGAAGCCGATGCGCGCGAGCATGCGGCGTGCGGGCTCGGTGGTGCGCCCCACCTTGCCGAGCGCCCGCTGGACCCGCGGCGGGAGCAGGGTCGCGTAGAACTCGCCGCCCGGGAAGAGCTGCTGGATGAACTCCTTGCCCCGGCGGGAGAGCTTGTCGGCGTCCTGGTAGTCGAGGCCGGTGAAGCGCCGCCCGAAGCTCTCCCAGAAGAGGCTCTTGCCGTCCTTCGCGAGCGGCGGCATCAGCTCGGCGAGCACCGTCTCGCGGAACCGGTCCGGGAACGTCGCCATGTAGAGGAAGCGCACCAGCGAGAGCTGCTTGCCGGGAAGCGAGGGGCCGCCCCGCGCCGCCGGATCCACCACCAGTCCGCCGATCTCGGTGGGACCGTCGAAGTGGAAGCCGATGGAGAGGACCTGGTGCCGGAAGTGCCGGTCGAGCGTGGAGGAGTAGCTCTCCCGCTCGGTGACGTCGAGGAAGGTGCAGGGGGAGGCGCGGGTGCCGTGCTGGGCGATCACCATCGAGGTGCCGAGCACCCGCCCGCGCCGCGGGTCCTCGAGCACGAAGACGTAGCTCCGGCGCAGCGGGTCGGCGATGCGCCCGGAGAAGCTCCGGACCGACCGGTCGATGATGCCGGCCAGCGCCCGATCGTCGGCCGGGAGGTTCACCGAGTTGAGCACCCGGGCCAGCGCCCGGAGGCGGGGCAGGTCGGACTTCCGCACGTCACGGAGCAGGAGCACGGCCCGAGATTGGCACGGGCGGTCGCCCGTGTCATGAAGGCCGGATGCGATCGGTGGTGCAGCGGGTCTCGCGCGGCGCGGTGCGGGTGGACGGGCAGGTGGTGGGGGAGGTGGGGCACGGCCTCGTGGTGCTGCTCGGCGTGGCCGACGGCGACGCCTCCGAGGATGCCCGCTGGACGGCCGACAAGCTGGCCCAGATGCGCATCTTCGAGGACGAGGCCGGCAAGATGAACCGGTCGGTGCAGGACGTGGGCGGCTCGGTGCTCCTCGTCTCCCAGTTCACCCTTCTCGGGGACGCCCGCAAGGGCAACCGTCCGAGCTTCGTGGGCGCCGCCCCTCCGGAGCAGGCGAACGCCCTCTACGAGGAGGTGGCGGGGCTCTTGCGCGCGCGCGCGCTGCCGGTGGCCACCGGGGTCTTCCGGGCCCACATGGAGGTGGAGCTCGTGAACGACGGGCCGGTCACCCTGATCCTCGACTCGCGCCGATGATCCGGCCGCGCTATCCTGCCCCGACCGCGCGGCCCCCGGGCCGCCCCCGAGCGAGGTGACCCGTGGCCGACTGCCTCTTCTGCAAGATCGCGCGCAAGGAGATCCCCGCCCCGCTCGTCTTCGAGGACGAGGACGTGGTGGCCTTCGAGGACATCAACCCCCAGGCGCCGGTCCACCTGCTGGTGGTGCCGAGGCGCCACGTCCCGACGCTTAACGACCTCACCCCGGCGGACGACGCGCTGGTCGGCAAGCTGGCCCGGGTCTCGGCGCGCCTCGCCGCGGAGCGGGGCGTGGCCGAGGCGGGCTGGCGCAGCGTGGTGAACGTCAACCGGGAGGGGGGCCAGCTGGTCTTCCACGTCCACATGCACTGCATGGGCGGACGCCCGATGTTCTGGCCACCCGGCTAGTCCAGCGTCTGTCAAGGTCCCCCGGCACCTATTTCGTGCCGCGGTGCGGCTTGAAGCCGAGGGTGGTCATCTGGGATCAAAGGTGTTCCATGCCGCTCCTCCGCGTGAACAACCTGATCCTCCACTTCCGGGGAGTGACCGCCCTCTCCGACGTCAGCTTCGAGGTTCGCCGCGGCGCGTTGCACGCCGTCATCGGCCCCAACGGCGCCGGAAAGACCAGTCTCCTCAACTGCATCAGCGGGGTCTACCGCCCCCAGCGCGGCAACATCGAGTTCGACGGAGCCGACGTCACGAGGCTCTCGCCGGCCACCCGGACCAAGCTGGGAATCGCGCGGACCTTCCAGAACATCGCCCTCTTCCGGGGGATGACCGTCCTCGACAACCTGCTCATCGGGCGCCACGTCCACCAGAAGGAAGGCGTCCTGGCCGGCGGGTTCTTCTACGGCCCCGCCCGGGCCGAGGAGATCGCCAACCGCGAGATCGTCGAGGACATCATCGAGTTCCTCGAGATCCAGCACATCCGCAAGAAGGTGGTCGGAACGCTCGCTTACGGCCTGCAGAAGCGCGTCGAGCTGGCCCGGGCGCTGGCGCTCGAGCCGAGGCTGCTCCTCCTCGACGAGCCCATGGCCGGGATGAACGCCGAGGAGAAGGAGGACATGGCCCGCTTCATCCTCGACATCAACGAGGACCGCGGGACCACCATGATCATGATCGAGCACGACATGGGGGTGGTGATGGACGTCTCGCACCGGGTCACGGTCCTCTCCTTCGGCGAGAAGATCGCCGACGGGTCTCCCGAGGAGGTCCAGGGCGATCCGGCGGTCCAGGAAGCCTACCTCGGCCAGAGTCACGGATAGGCGAAAGGGAGACCGTGGCCGACATCCTCGATCAGCTCCTGGGCAACGACACCTTTCCGAAGCTCCTGGTCCGCAACGCCGGGCTCCACCCCGACAAGGTGGCGCTGCGCGAGAAGGAGTTCGGGATCTGGCAGCCGTTCACCTGGCGTGAATACCACGACCACGTCCGCGACTTCTCGATGGGTCTCGTCTCCCTGGGGATGCAGCCCGGCGACAAGGTGGCCGTCATCGGCGACAACCGGCCGGAGTGGGTGTGGGCCGAGGTGGCCGCCCAGGCCGCCGGCGGCGCATCGGTGGGGCTCTACCAGGACTCCAACCTCACCGAGGTGGCCTTCGTCATCGACCACTGCGACGCCACCTTCGTGGTCGCGGAGGACCAGGAGCAGGTCGACAAGATCCTCGACATGCTCGACAAGCTGCCCAAGGTGCGGAACGTCATCTTCACCGACCCGCGCGGCCTCCGGAAGTACGAGCACGAGAAGCTCCTCTCCTTCGAGGCGGTGGAGGAGCTGGGGCGGGAGTTCCTCGGGCACCGGCCCGGCGCGTGGGAGGAGCACGTCCGGCGCGGCAAGGTCTCCGACGTGGCCATCATCAGCTACACCTCGGGCACGACCGGGTTTCCCAAGGGGGCCATGCTCTCCTTCCGGAACCTGCTCTCCATGGCGCTCTCGCTCAACTCGGTGGACCCCAAGCTCCCGGGGGACGAGTTCGTCTCCTTCCTCCCCCTGGCCTGGATCGGCGAGCAGATGATGTCGCTCTCCTCGGCGCTGGCGGTGGGCTTCACGGTGAACTTCCCCGAGCAGCCCGAGACGGTGATGGAGAACATCCGGGAGATCGGCCCCCACGTGATGTTCGCGCCGCCCCGCATCTGGGAGAACCTGACCTCCACGGTCCAGGTGAAGATCATGGACACCACCCCGTTCAAGCGCTTCATGTACGAGCGCTGGATGCCGGTGGGGCGCAAGGTGGCCGACCTGCGCTTCCAGAAGAAGCCCATCCCGGCCGGTCTGCGCCTGCTCCACAAGCTCGGCCACTGGGCCCTCTTCCGCGCCCTCAAGGACCGCCTCGGCTTCACCCACCTGCGCAGCGCCTCCACCGGCGGCGCGGCGCTCGGCCCCGACGTCTTCCGCTTCTTCCACGCCATGGACGTGCCGCTCAAGCAGATCTACGGCCAGACCGAGATCAGCGGCATCTCCTGCATCCACCGCAACGAGGACATCCAGTTCCACACCGTGGGCGTCCCCATCCCCGGCACCGAGGTGAAGATCTCCGAGACGGGCGAGATCCTCTCCCGCAGCGACGCCGTCTTCCTCGGCTACTACAAGAACGACGAGGCCACCGCCGCCACCGTCTCCGGAGGCTGGCTCCACTCCGGCGACGCCGGCTACCTGGCCGAGGACGGCCAGCTCGTGGTCATCGACCGCATCAAGGACGTGATGCAGCTGGCCGACGGCACCCAGTACTCCCCCCAGTTCATCGAGAACCGGCTCAAGTTCTCCCCGTTCGTGAAGGAGGCGGTGGTGGTGGGCAAGGGGCGCCCCTACCTCACGGCCATGCTCAACATCGACATGGGCGTGGTGGGGAAGTGGGCCGAGAAGAACAAGATCTCCTACACGACCTACACCGACCTCTCCGCCAAGCCCCAGGTCTACGACCTGGTGCAGAAGGAGGTCGACCAGGTGAACGAGACGCTCCCGGCGGCGGCCAGCATCCGGAAGTTCGTGCTCCTCTACAAGGAGCTCGACGCCGACGACGAGGAGCTGACCCGGACGCGCAAGGTGCGGCGCGGGTTCGTGGAGGAGCGCTACAAGGTGGTCATCGACGCGCTCTACGGGGACCGCGGCGAGGTGGACATCGACACCACCATCAAGTTCCAGGACGGCAAGACCACCCGCATCCAGACCACGCTCCTCGTCCGGCGGCTGCGCGAGTCCGCGGGAAAGGCGGCCTAAGTGCTCCAGCCCAGGCATGGCGCCTACTCCGAGCGCCGATCCTCTCCCTGCGGCGCGCGGCCTCGTCGGTGCGCTGCTCGACGTGGCATCACCACGCCTCCGCTGCTCCCTCCTCGGGCGCCCGCCTCGCATCGGTCTCGGCGCTCTCGTGACGTCACCATGCCTGGGACGGAGCACTAATGGAATTCTTCCTCCAGCTCCTGCTCAACGGCATCGTGGTGGGGAGCATCTACTCGCTCGTCGGCCTGGGCTTCGTCGTCATCTACAAGTCGACGAGCGTGCTCAACTTCGCCCAGGGCGAGTTCCTGGTGCTCGGTGCGTACATCTGCCTCACCCTCACGGTGCAGTACCACGTCCCCTTCTTCTGGTCGTTCCTCCTCACGCTGGCGTTCTCGGCGCTGATGGGCATCCTCACCGAGCGGATCATCCTGCGGCCCATGATCGGCGAGCCGGTCATCTCGCTCATCATGGTGACCCTGGGGCTCTCCTCGCTGCTCAAGGCCATCATCCAGGGCGTCTGGGGCACCGAGCTGCGCCCCTTCCCCGACATCTTCCCGGCCGAGCCGGTGAAGATCGGGCCGCTGCCGGTCTCCCAGGGCTACCTCATCAGCCTGGCGAGCGTGGCCGTCCTGCTCGTCATCTTCACGCTCTTCTTCAAGTTCACCCGGGCCGGCGTGGCCATGCGCGCCACCGCCTTCTCCCAGCAGGTGTCCCTCTCCATGGGCATCTCGGTGAAGCGCATCTTCGCGCTGGCCTGGTCCATCGCCGCGGTGGTCTCGGCCATCGGCGGGGTGCTCCTCGCCGGGATCCGCGGCGGCCTCGACGGGGCCATGGCCTTCTTCGGCCTGAAGGTCATCCCGGTGGTGATCCTGGGAGGCCTCGACTCCATCGCCGGCGCCATCGTGGGCGGGCCCATCATGGGCATCCTGGAGAACCTGGCGGGCGGCTACCTCGATCCACTGGTGGGAGGCGGGGCCAAGGAGGTCGCTCCCTTCGTGATCCTGGTGCTCATCCTCGGCTTCAAGCCGTACGGGCTCTTCGGGAAGATCAAGATCGAGCGGGTCTAGGGAGGCAATCGATGCGCTGTGGGGACTTCCGTCAGAGCTACGCCGAGGACATGTCGCTCTTCGACTCCCCCTTGCCCCGGGTCCTCCTGGCGGGCCTGCTGGCCTTCCTGCTCGTCCTGCCCCAGTTCTCCACCACCTACTGGCTCGACGTCCTGAACCGGATCTTCATCGCCATCATCGCCGCGGCCGGGCTGAACGTGGTCACCGGCTACACCGGGCTCATCTCGCTGGGGACGGCCGCCTTCCTGGCGGTGGGAGCCTTCACCACCGCGGCCCTGGCCGGCAAGGCCGGGCTCCCCTTCGTGGTGGTGATCCCGCTGTCGGGGCTCCTCACCGCGATGATCGGCCTGGTCTTCGGCATCCCGTCGCTCCGGCTCAAGGGGCTCTACCTGGCGGTCGCCACGCTGGCCGCGCACTACATCGTCGAGTTCACCGTCAGCCACTGGGACCACATGACCGGGGGCGTGAACGGGATCTCCATCCCGGCGGCGCAGTTCGCCGGAATCGTGCTCAAGGACGACCGGGGCATCTACTACCTGATCTACCCGATCATGGTCGGGCTGCTCTTCTTCACGAAGAACCTCTTCCGCACCAAGACCGGCAAGGCCTTCGTGGCCATCCGCGACCAGGACATCTCCGCCGAGGTCATGGGCGTGGACGTCTTCCGCTACAAGCTCCTGTCCTTCGCGATCTCGAGCTTCCTCATCGGCGTGGCCGGCTCGCTCCTCGCCTACCAGGCGCGCATCATCAGCCCGGAGAACTTCCCCATCACGCTGGCCATCGACTACCTGGGCATGGTCATCATCGGCGGCCTGGGCTCGATCGTGGGATCCATCTTCGGCGCCATCTTCATCACCCTGCTCCCGGAGATGCTGCGCCTCGCCACCGACGCGCTCGGCAACCAGTGGCCGGGCCTGATGGTCATCGTGGCCCCCATCAAGACCGGCGTCTTCGGCCTGGTGGTGATCCTCTTCCTCATCTTCGAGCCGGACGGCATGGCCGCCCGGTGGAACCACATCAAGGCGTACTGGAAGCTGTATCCGTTCTCGTACTAGCAGCCCGGCAGCGAGCCCCGCGCAGTTGACCGTAAGTGAAATAGGAGAATACATGACCCCACGCAAGTCCCTCGTAGCCATCGTCGCCTCGGCCCTGGCGGCCCTCTCACCCTCCTGGGCCTCGGCCCAGCAGGAGATCAAGGTCGGCGGAATCTTCGACCTGACCGGCGTCACCTCCGACGTGGGCAAGCCCTTCGCCCAGGGCGTGCAGGACGCCGTCGTCTGGGTGAACGAGAACGGCGGCATCAACGGCAAGAAGATCAAGCTCATCGGCGCGGACTACGCCTACAAGATCGACCAGGCCCGCGCCCTCTACAAGAAGCTCGTCAACGACGACAAGGTCGTCATGATCCAGGGCTGGGGCACCGGCGACACCGAGGCCCTCAAGGACTTCGTGGGCCAGGACAAGGTCCCCTACTTCTCGGCCTCGTTCTCGGCGCCGCTCACCGTCCCCTCCAAGTTCCCCTACAACTTCTTCGTCGCCCCCACCTACTCCGACCAGCTCCGCTCCTGGATGGACTGGGTGAAGCAGGACTACGCCAAGTCGGGCGGCAAGGGGAACCCCAAGGTCGCCTTCATGTACGGCGACAACGCCTACGGGAAGTCCCCCATCGCGGCCGGCAAGAAGTACGGCGGCGTGATCGGCGTGGACGTGGTCGACGAGGCGGTCCTGCCCCCGAACTTCCAGGACGCCACCAGCCAGCTGCTCACCATGAAGCAGAAGGGCGTCCAGTACGCCTACATCAACGTCACCACCACCGGCGTGTCGCTCGTGCTCCGCGACGCGAAGAAGCTCGGGATGGACGTCAAGTTCGGGTCGAACCCCTACGGCTTCTCCGAGTCGCTGGTGGCCGTGGCCGGGCCGCTCGCCGAGGGCGTCACCGGCGTCATGCCCCACGTCCCGTACGGCACGCCCGTCCCGGGCATGAAGAACGTGATGGCCATGCACGACAAGCTGCGCGCCGGAGAGAAGGGCGACGCCATGTACGTGCGCGGCTACACGTACGTGATGGTGTGGTCGGAGGCGCTCAAGCGCGCCGACAAGGCCGGCCAGCTGAACGGGCCGGGCGTGAAGGCGGCGGCAGAGACGCTGGCCGACTTCTCCACCGGCGGCCTCTCGCAGTCGGTGACCTACACCCCCACCGACCACCGCCCCACCATGACGACCAGCATCTACCAGGTCCAGGGCGGGAAGCTCGTGAAGATCGGCGACTACATCATGCCGCGCACGGCGGAGTGGTTCGGGCTGTAGACCATAGGTGAAACCGGACGGGTGGGGCGTTCGCGCCCCGCCCGCTCCCGAAGGAGAACCCCCGGATGCTCGAGCTGAAGAACGTCGAGGTCATCTACGACGACGTGATCCTGGTGCTGAAGGGGCTCTCTCTCTCCGTCCCGGAGGGGAAGATCGTGGCGCTGCTCGGCTCGAACGGCGCCGGCAAGTCCACCACCCTCAAGGCCATCTCCGGGCTGCTCCGCAGCGAGGAGGGGGAGGTCACCGACGGCGGCATCTTCTTCGAGGGGAAGCCGGTGCACGAGCTTCCCCCCGAGGCGGTGGTGCGGCGCGGCATCTTCCAGGTCATGGAGGGGCGGCGCGTCTTCGAGGACCTCACCGTCGAGGAGAACATCGACATGGGGGGCTACACCCGCAACGACCGGGCCGGCCTGCGGGCCGACAAGGAGGCCTGCTACGAGTTCTTCCCGCGCCTGCGCGAGCGGCGGAAGAAGCTGGCCGGCTACCTCTCCGGAGGCGAGCAGCAGATGCTCGCCATCAGCCGCGCCCTCATGGCGCGCCCCAAGCTCATGATGCTCGACGAGCCGTCGCTGGGGCTCGCCCCCCTGCTGGTCGCCGAGATCTTCCGCATCGTGAAGCGCATCAACGAGGAGCGGAAGACCACCATCCTGCTCGTCGAGCAGAACGCCAACCTGGCCCTCTCCATCGCCGACTACGGCTACATCATGGAGAGCGGACGGGTGGTGCTCGACGGGGATCCCGAGAAGCTCCGCTCGAACGAGGACGTGAAGGAGTTCTACCTGGGCGGCGGCGGCGAGGGCGGGAAGAAGAGCTACAAGAACCTGAAGTTCTACAAGCGCCGCAAGCGCTGGCTTTCCTAGCAAGGCCTCCGGCATGCCCACGTTGCGCCCATCCCGCATCCTCGACCCGGCCGTCGAGTCCCAGTCCCCCGAGGCCCGCCACGCGCAGCAGGGCGAGCGCCTGCGCCGCACCGTGGCCCACGCCTTCGCCCGCGCCCCGCGGGCCCGCCGGACGCT
>DAIEMM010000139.1 GCA_027349605.1 Anaeromyxobacteraceae bacterium | reverse complement strand
ATGCTCGTCCCCGGCTCCATGCGGGCCAAGGTCGAGGATCACATCGAGCGCAAGCTGGACGCGCTCTTCGTCTGATGGCGGGCGCTACTCGAGCCGCACGACGACGGCGCCGCTGCGCTCGTTAAGCCGGTGCACCGCGGCGTAGATCGCCGCCAGCGGCGAGTCGCCCCGCCCGCTGGCCGACCGCGGCGTGCCGGCCCGGCGGCGCCGGGCCCTCGCACCGGCTCCGGACACGATGCGGGCCCCGGCCTTTCCGTGAAGTGCGTCGGGCCAGAGCTGCACCCGGAGCCCGGCGCGGTAGATCGCCATGAGGGCTCGCCCCATCTCCGATGCCACGCGCTCGTCGGAATGCGTCATGCAGTTCTCCCCGGGTACGCCTGTCATCGTAGCCGCGACGCGCCGCGCCGCCAGTTCCGCGAGATTGCGGCCGATAGCGGACGCGAACCCCCGGGCGCTCGAGCGTCTCTCGGGACTCCCCGCCGCGCGCGCCCTGGACGAGGCCTTCTCGCACCTGGCCGGTTCTCCGTCGGCGCGCCTCGCCGGTCTCGCGCCCGACGGGCGGCTCCTCGAGGCCATCGCGGCCCGGGCCCTGGACGGAGCGCGCGGAGCCATCTACACGAACAGTGAAGAGAGCGGGATCCTGGCCGCCTTCGCGCTGGCCGCGGCGGCGGCCCGGCGCGGCGGCCCTCCCCTTGCCGAGGGGGTCCTGGCCCTGCTCGGAGGAGCGCGCGCGCCGGCGGCCCTGGCCCGGGCCCTCGACGGTCTCACCGTGCTCGATCCGGCCTGCGGCGGCGGGTCGCTGCTCGCCGCGGCGCACTGGCTCGCCTCCCGGGCCGGGGCGCGGCTCCGGCTCTCCGGGCTCGAGGTCGCGCCGATCGCCGCCCGGGCCGCCACGCTCCGCCTCGGCCTCCTCGGCGCCGACGCCGCGATCCGGACCGGGAACGCCGTCTCCCGGGCCTGGCCGCCCTGCGAGGTGATCCTCATGAACCCGCCCTTCCTCCGGCACGAGTCGCTCCCGCCGGCGTGGAAGGAGCGGGCGGCGAGGCGGAGCGGGCTCTCCCGGCAGGCCGATCTCTCGGCCCACCTCGTCCAGATCGCGCTGCGCCACGCGCCGGTCTGCGGCCTCGTCCTCCCCCGTGCCCTCGAGACCTCGCGCTCGGCGTCGCCCCTGCGGGCCGATGCCGCCGCGCGCGGCGGGCACCTCCTCTCCCTCCGTTCCCGCAGTGCGGGGAGCTTCGCCGCCTCGGTGGACACCTCGCTCGCGGTCTGGTCGGAGGGGGCCGCCGCGCTTCCTGCCGCCGAGGCGACCGTGCCGCTCGGCCGGTTGTCGGCGAGGGAGCTCTCCGCCCTGGCCCGGGGTCTGGGCGGTCGCCGGCTCCGGGTCGCCCGCCCCGCCGTCTCCTCCCGGCTGCCGGCCCGCCTTCTCGCCGACCTCTGCGACGTCCGCTTCGGCATGAAGACCGGCGCGAACGGGTTCTTCCACCTCCGCCCGCTCGGCGGCGGGCGCTTCCGGAGCGCGCTCGGCGGCGTGGTCCGGCTCGATCCCTCCGACGTGTCCCCTCTCCTCTCCGGACTCCGGGACGCCGTCGCGCCCGAGGTGGCGCGGGTCTCCTGGGTCCTCTTCCGGCCCGGCAGCCCGTCGCCCGCGGCGCGGGCCTACGTGCGGCAGGGCGAGGCCCTCGGGGTGGACGAACGGGCCACCTGCGCGTCCCGCCGCACCTGGTGGCAGGTCGCGCCCGGACGCGGTGCGGCACCGGTGCTCTACCCGGCCAAGGTGGGCACCCGCGCCTTCGCCTTCCACAACCGGGACGGGCTCCTCGAGGACAAGAAGTGGCACGCCCTCTTCCCGCGCGAGGTCGAGCCCTGGCTCCTCGCGCTCCTCCTCTCCTCCACCCCGCTCCGCCTCGCGGTGGACCGGGGGGCCCGGCAGCTCACCGGCGCGCAGGCCATCGCCGACATCGACTGCGGGGTGCTCGCGTCGATCCCCTTCCCCGACCCCGGGGCGTTCGCTCCGCTCGAGGCGACGCTGCGCGGGCTCCACGCGTCCCTGGCGCGGGACCCGGTGACCACCGACCTCGCCGCCATGCTCGGCCGCCCCGCCCAGCGGGAACTCGACCTCGCCGCCGGCGCGGCGCTCGGCATGTCCCGCGCCGCGGTGGAGCGGGACCGGCGCGAGCTCCTTCGCCGGAGCGCCGAGCGGCTCGAGCGTGCGGCGCAGGTGCGGCAGGCGATCGCACGCGCCGCGTCCACCGGTTGAATCCCGGCTTCCCGGCCGCGATCAGAACCCGATCTTCACGGCGGCGGTCGCCATCGGGCCCACCTCCGCATCCCGCGCCCAGACCGGGAAGCGGCCCCCGACGACGACCCGGGCCGCGTCGATCGGCAGGACCACCGCCGCGGTGGCCCAGAGCACGCGCTCGTCCGGCTGCTCCCCGAGCTCGATCTCGTGCTGGTAGTTGAGCTCCACCTCCGGCTGGAGCCAGGGGAGAAGCTGGTAGCCGGCCGCCGCGTTGCAGACCACGAGACCGACGTCGTTCGTGATCCGCGGTCCCACCGGGGCGCTCACGCCCAGTTCGGCCCCGGCGGTGAAGCGCCCCCAGTCGGCGGAGGCGAGGAACGATCCGCCCAGGCTCCAGCTCTCCCGGCTCGTCCCCAGGCGATCGGGCGTCGGACGGGTGCCCGTGGGCAGGGTGACCCCCACGCTCACCGCGAGGTCGATCGCCGGATCGGCGAGGGAGAGGAAGCGCCAGCGGCCGGCGACGGTGGTGTCGGTGATGCCGGCCCCGCGGACGGGCGCGCCCGGGGCCTCGGGCGCGGCGTGGACGAGCGCCCATCCCAATACGATGCGCGCGTCGACGTCCCGGACGAGCCCCACCGACACGGCGGCGGCGACCGGATGCAGCTCCCCGGAGACCCGGTCCACCGCCCCCGCGGTCGCCCACCACGACGGGGCATAGGCCAGCTCCACCTCGACCCTCCCCGGCTCGACCGGGGTCGCATCCCCGGTGAAGGCCTTGCCGTGTTCCGGGGCCGGGGCCGGAGAGCCCTCCGCGAGGCGCGCCTCCACGGCGGCGTCGGGAGCACCGGCGGGGGCGTTCGAGCTGGCGGACGGCCCCCCGCCCGCATGGGCGGGACGAGGGACCAGGAGGAGGAGGAAGCCTATATTGAGAATGATTCTCATTCTCCGGAGACTACCGGACGACGATTCCCCCGTCAAACGCTCCGTGCCGCCGGTCCCGAGGCCCGAATGGGCGGACGATCAGTTTGGGGCGGCGTTGGCGCAGCGGTCGAGGTCGCGGGATCCGTGGCGGGAGTAGCGGAAGTGCTGGCGGCGGGCCCTGGCGCGGGGAACCGCGGTGACGGTGTCCTGGTGGGCCTTCCGGATGGCGGCGTAGAAGCGGCGGGCGCCGGCGGTGCGGTAGGCGGCCCGCAGCCTGGCCATCCGGCGAGCATTCCGGAGGGCCCAGCGCTGGCCGGCCCGCTTCAT
>DAIEMM010000128.1 GCA_027349605.1 Anaeromyxobacteraceae bacterium | reverse complement strand
TGCCCTCCGTACCGCGGATGCCGAAGCCGCCCGGGACGAGGATGCCGTCGACCTTGTCGAGGGCGGAGAGGTCGCCCTCCTCGAGCTTCTGGGCGTCGAGGAACTCGAGCTTCACCTTGCAGTCGTTGGCGATGCCGCCGTGGACCAGCGCCTCGTTCAGGCTCTTGTAGCTCTCCACCAGCTCGACGTACTTGCCCACCACGCCGATGCGCACCTCGCCCTGGCGCGGGCGGGTCACCTTCTCGACGATGTTCTCCCAGCGCTCCAGCCGCGGGGCCCGGCTCCAGATGTTGAGCAGCTCGGCCAGCTTGTCGTCGAGCCCCTCGCGGTGCAGGGCCATCGGCAGCTGGTAGATGGAGGGCACGTCCCGGGCGGTGAAGACGGCGGACGGGTCGACGTTGCAGAAGAGCGCGATCTTGTCCTTCATCTCGCGCGAGATCTCCCGGTCGCTGCGGGCCAGCAGGATGTCGGGCTGGATGCCGATCTCGCGCAGCTCCTTCACCGAGTGCTGGGTGGGCTTGGTCTTCAGCTCGCCGGCGGCGGCGATGTAGGGCACCAGGGTCAGGTGCACGTAGACCAGGTTCTCGCTGCCCACGTCGTACTTCATCTGCCGGATGGCCTCGAGGAAGGGGAGCGACTCGATGTCGCCCACCGTCCCGCCCACCTCGACGATGACGATGTCGGCCCCGTCCGCGGCCTCGCGGATGACCGCCTTGATCTCGTCGGTGATGTGGGGAATCACCTGGACGGTCCGGCCCAGGTACTCGCCGCGACGCTCCTTGTTGATGACCGCCTGGTAGATGCGACCGGTGGTGTAGTTGTTCTTCCGGGTCATCTTGGCGCTGGTGAAGCGCTCGTAGTGCCCGAGGTCGAGGTCGGTCTCGGCGCCGTCGTCGGTGACGTAGACCTCGCCGTGCTGGAACGGGCTCATGGTGCCCGGGTCGACGTTGATGTACGGGTCGAGCTTGAGGTGGGTGACCTCCAGCCCGCGGTTCTCGAGCAGGGCGCCCATCGACGCCGCCGCCAGCCCCTTGCCGAGCGAGCTCACCACGCCGCCGGTCACGAACACGAACTTGGTCTTCTTGCCCCGCACCATGGATGTCCCCTCTTTCCCCTATCGGCCCGCGGCCACCAGCGCCCGGGCTCGCTCCAGATCCTGCACCGTGTCCACGCCGAATCCGCTGTAGCTCGTGTCGACGACGCGGATGCGGAATCCGTGCTCGAGCGCCCGCAGCTGCTCGAGCCGCTCCTCCCGCTCCAGCCGCCCCGGCTCGAGGGCCGCGAACCGCTCCAGGAAGGCCGGGGTGTAGGCGTACATGCCCACGTGGGCCCTGGCCAGCGGCGACGGCCCCGGTTCCCGCCGCGCCGGGATGGGGGCACGGGAGAAGTAGAGGGCGTATCCGCTCCGGTCGGTCACCACCTTCACCACCTCGGGCCGCTCCCATTCTCCCCCGACCAGCGGCCGGGCCATGGTGGCCATCTCGGGGCCTCCCTCGTCCATGGCGTGCACGAGCGCCTCGATGGCCGCCGGCTCGATGAGCGGCTCGTCGCCCTGCAGATTGACCACAATGGTGGGGCGCGGGAGCATCACCCGCGCCGCCATGGCCACCCGGTCGGTTCCGGTCTCGGCAGGGCCGGTGAGGATCACCTCGGCCCCGGCCGCGCGGGCGGCCGCGGCGACCCGCTCGTCGTCGGTGGCCACCACCAGCACGTCGATGCCGTTCGCCTCCCGTGCGCGCTCCACGACGTGGGCCACCAGCGGTTTTCCATGGATGTCGGCGAGGGGCTTACCGGGGAGGCGACTTGCCCCGAACCTTGCGGGGATGATGACCGCGACGCGCCTCACGCCGGGAACCGGTTGTATGCGTCGCAGACGCGGAGGTCAACGACGACCTCGGGAAAAGAGAGGGCGGGTACGGCCGGACACGGAAGGCCTGCAAACACGGGCGCTTCCCGGGGCCGCCCGGGGGCTGTATGTTCCGCCGCCATGCCGGTCGTGCGCGTCCCCTTCACCGTGGAGTCGAACTACGCCGGCTGGCGGCTCGACCGCTACCTCCAGGAGAAGATCCGCCGCCTCTCCCGGGAGCGCATCCAGCGGCTCATCGCGACCCGCATCGAGCACGAGGGCCCCTCCCGCCTCAAGCCGGCCACCCGGGTCACCCCAGGGATGCGCTTCTCCATCCTGAAGGACGCCGACCCGGAGCCGGAGACGCCCATGGTGTTCGGCGTGGTCTTCGACGACGAACGGCTCCTCGTGGTGGACAAGCCCGCCGGCCTCCCGGTTCACCCCACCGCGCGCTACGCCGAGCACACCTTCACGGCGCTCGCCAAGGCGGCCTTCCCGGCGCGAAAGGTCGACCCGGCCCACCGGCTCGACCGGGAGACCTCGGGACTGATGGCCTGCGGCTGCGCCCCGAGGTTCACCCGGGCGCTCAAGGCCTCCTTCGCCGCGGGCCGGGTCACGAAGGCCTACCTGGCGCTGGTGCAGGGCGACCCCGGGCAGGACCGCTTCGCCGTCGAGGCGCCGCTCTCCCTCACCGGGGCGAGCGGGGTGAAGGTGCGCATGCACGTGGCGGAGGGCGGGCTCCCGTCGCACACCGACTTCGAGGTCCTGGGGCGCCGCCGGGCCGACGACGGCGCGCCGGTGGCGCTCGTGGCCTGCCACCCCCGGACCGGCCGGCAGCACCAGATCCGGGCCCACCTGCACCACGCCGGCCTGCACCTGGTGGGCGACAAGATCTACGGGCCGGACGAGATGATCTTCGACCGGTTCACGCGGCGCGAGATGAGCGACGCCGACCACGCGCTGCTGCGGCTGCCGCGGCAGGCCCTGCACGCCTGGCGCCTGGCGCTCCCGCACCCGGAGACCGGGGCGCGGGTCGACCTCGAGGCGCCTCTCGCCCCGGACCTCCAGGCGTTCTGGGACGGATGCCGGTGAGGGCACCCGCCCGTCTCACCGACGGCGGAGGATGAGGGTCCGGCCCGTCGTGTACTCCCGCTGGCAGTAGATCATGCACCACTGGTAGTCGAGGTCGCCCTGCAGGATGTCGGTGGTGAAGGTGAAGGTGCCCACCGGCTCGAGCCCCTTCTTCAGGGTCAGGGTGGTGGAGCTGACGTTGCCGGTGAACTCCAGGGGGGGGACCTCCGGGACCACTCCCGCACCCGGGCAGCCGGCGATCAGCTGCCAGTTCGACCTGGCGAAGGACATGCTCACGTTCACCGAGTTGTCGTCGGCCCCGGGCGTGATCACCCAGGTGACGTCCCAGTCCTCCGAGGCGACCCGGGAGAGGTCGGGGGTGCAATAGTCGGTGTCGAACAGGACGGTGACCGGGATGCTCGTCTTCCAGGTGCCGGCGATGTTGCGGGCCGGAGTGAGCGGGCCGGAG
>DAIEMM010000142.1 GCA_027349605.1 Anaeromyxobacteraceae bacterium | reverse complement strand
AGGGCGGCGTCGGCAAGTCCGTCGTCGCCCGGCTCGTCGCCCAGCACTTCATCAACCAGGGGCAGCCCTTCGTGGGCTTCGACTCCGACCGCTCCCACGGCGCGCTCCTGCGCTTCTACGCCGGCTTCGCCTCCCCCGTGGTCGTGGACCGCACGGAGAGCCTCGACCGGATCGCCGAGGCCGCTGCCGACGGGCCCGACCGGCGCGTGCTGGTCGACCTGGCCGCCCAGACGCAGGAGCCGCTGGTCCTCTGGCTCGACGAGTCCGCCTTCCTCGACCTCGCTGCCGAGCTCGGCATCGAGGTCCGCTACTGGCACGTCATGGACTCCGGCCGCGACTCGGTGGACCTGCTCCGGACCCTGCTCGACCGCTTCGGGGGCCGGCTCGGCTACGTGCTCGTCCTCAACGAGCTGCGCGGCGAGGACTTCTCCACCCTCGACCGCTCGGGCGAGCGGGAGCGGGCGCTCGCGCTCGGCGCCCGGATCGTGCGGCTCCGGCGGCTGCAGGGCGCGGCGATGCGCAAGATCGATGCAGGCAGCGCCAGCTTCTGGGCGGCGGCGAACGGGACCAGCAAGGATCCCGGCGGCCTCGGGCTCATGGAACGTCAGCGCGTGCGCGCCTGGCTCAAGCACGCCTACGCCGAGCTCGACGCAGCCCTCACGCCGCGGGAACCGTGACCGGGGCCTGAGCGGCCGCCACGGCGAACGGCAGGACGCGGCTGCGGAGAAAGGTCACCACCTCGGCATCGGTCCGCTCCGGCGCACCGGGGAGGCGCACGAAGGCGCGCGCCAGGTGCGCCCAGTTCCGGGTCATGAGCAGGAACCAGACCTGGAAGAAGTCGACCCCCTCGAGGACCACGGCGTCGTTCTTGCCGTACTCCTCGAGGTGACGCTCGAACTCGGCCGGGTGCTCCGTCCAGTGGCAGCGGGGAACGACGTGGTGGACGGCGTGGTAGCCGTCGTTGAAGCAGCGACGGTTGTAGCGGGTTCCCACGCAGGTGATGCTGGCCCGCAGCGGGTTCCCCGGCTGCTCGGGACAGAGGAAGGCATGCTGGGCCCAGTTCCCGGCCATCATCATGGTGCGCATGACGAGCAGCGGGAGCAGGAACACCACGAAGGTGGCCGCCGGGTTCACGAAGAGCAACACGGCCACCGACGTCCAGTAGACCCCCTCCCCCACCACGACGCGGCGCAGCAGCCTGCGCTTGCCGTGCCGGGAGAAGTAGCGGGACAGGTCGATCACCCCCACGGTCATGAAGCGTCCCCAGTACTGGAGCCAGTCGCCCAGGCGGTCCCGCCGGAAGCGCATGGTGGAGCTGAGATCGTCCGGGAGGTTCTCCTCGACGTGGTGCATGCCCATGTGATGGGCGAAGTACGTCTCCGGGGTCTGCCCGAGGAACGGGGCGAGCACCCAGGGGATGATCCGGTTCGCCAGCGCGTGGCGGGGCTTGAACAGCTGCCGGTGCGACGTGCAGTGGAGCATCAGGGTGAAGCGGTCCACCAGCCCGGCGAAGAGCGCCACCCCGTAGAAGGGCACGAGCCACCAGAACCACCGCCCGGCGAGGAAGAGCCCGACCCCGGCCACGGCCAGCGCCCCGCACTGCATCATGAGCGCGACGAATGTCACGTCGCGCGGGTCGTTGAGCAGCGGGGTCGCCCAGCGGGCGTACCAGGGTGACGGGGCCAGGCGGGGATCGGGACGGGACATTGCAAGCATCGTCTATGCCGGCCCGGCGCCGGGTGCCCGACATTCCGGCCTGCCGGACCCTCAGGCGACCTTGGGCACCAGCGCCTCGGCCCGCTCGAGCAGGGTGCGGAGCTCGGTGGTCGGGTCGCGGGATCGGTCGCCCCGCTTCTCTGCGCGGCGAACCTTGCTGAGCGCCTGCGCGAAATCGGCGTCGGAGAGGCCCCGCTCGACAAGGATCGCGTCGAGCCTGCGGATGCGTCCCTTGAACTCGCGGAACTCGTCGTTCATCGCTTCCTCCGGGACTTGGCCTGTGCTTCCTTGGTGACCTTCTTGCCGTCGCCCTCCGCTGCCTTGGTGCGCTTCGCAGCGGCGGCCGGACGCCGGGCGCCCGTGGCGTGCAGGAAGACCTAGACGTAGACGAGGTCCTTCGCGCCGCTGGGCTGGAGCTTCTCGAGGAGCCGCGTGGAGAGATCGCGGAGGCGGGAGTAGGTAACCCAGTTCGGGGCTGCCTGGTACTGGAGGTCGCAGCCGAGCCGGCTCGCCCCGCCGCTCGCCGAGCGGGAGATGAGGACCATCTGGCGGGAGGGAACGGCCACGAATGGGAAGAAGGTGGCCATGGGCCAGGCCGCATCCGGAGGCAGTCCCAGGGCGTTGCTCGCGGCGCAGAGCTTCTCGAACCGTGCGCGCGCCGGGGAGGGAACCGACAGGTAGCCGAAGAGGGCGTCGAAGAAGTGCCGGACGACGTCCCCGGGCTCGAAGGCCTCCTTCAGGTCCTCCATCTCGACCATGCCCGGGATGCCGTCGGCGTGGGCCGCGACGCGCAGGGCGCGGCGGCTCAGCTCACCGTAGTTTCCGTCCTCGAGGTAGCGCTCCCCCTGGCCGTTGCCGAAGACCTCGATCCACTCCGCGGCCGCCGCGCGCCACCGTGCGCCGCGCTCCCGGCGAACCCCTCCCACGCGGGCCGCGGGGACCTCGGTGAAGGCCTTGGGGTGCTCCTCGAGGAAGAGCGCGACCGCCTCGTCCTGGCTGATGAAGTTCGCGGCCAGGGCATAGCGCCCGGAGACGGAATCGAGGGCGAACGAGGTGAGCCCCTCCAGCCAGGCGTTGGGCTCGAGGTCGTCCCGGGTCAGGAACGGGCTCACGGCCGGCCAGCGGAGCTTGGCGGCATACCGGGTATCGCTGCCGGGGAAGAACACATGCAAGGCGTTGGCCTCGACGGCCACCACCTTCCCCATGCCCAACGATCTGTGCTTCACCAACGATCCCGTCGACATCTCTTTCATGGCCGCCCCTTCTCCGTAGGCGACCGTTCGGAGCGAACGGAAGTCGTCGCGAAGTTTGATCTGTTGTACCCCCGGGCGGGCTTATTTGATAGCCCCCCTCTTTCCTCCGCGCCGGCCGCGAGCAGGCCCTGGGAAGGCAACATCCGGGAGCCGTCAAACCCTCCGCAAGTCGTGACCTTTTCTAGGCCTGATCGGTCGTCGTTCATCGGGAAGGGAGCGACGTCGCGGCCCCGGGGATCACCGCTGCTCGACGAGACGTTTCGTCGGCCCGGTCCACGGCTGAACGTTCGGTGGTCTCGGCGTCCGGGGGCCCTCTTGGGTCTGGCACCCAATGGTGCGACCCGCCCTCCTGCCCGGCGGCAGACCATGCCCGGAAGGAGGCGAAAGCATGGAGACGAGCGAGACCCCCCAGCGAGCCGCAGCCAGGAAGGCCGCGGACGAGCTCCAGGCGCTCGTGCGCGTCGACACCGTCTTCGGCGACCTCTACCTGCGTCGCGCCCGGTAACTCCTCGCCCCGCACCTCGGCGAGGCCGACTTCCGCGCGCTGTCCCGCGCCCAGAACGAGGCCGACCTCCTCCCCGACCGCATCCGCGGCGCCATGGGCATCGAGGACTGGAAGGTGGTCCAGGACCTGAGCTCCCGGCTCGCCACGCTCAAGCGCCGCCTCCAGGAGACGCAGGAGCTCCGCGTCGTCGCGCAGAAGGTCTACGACCTCGACGATGTGCTCGTCGACCAGTTCTCCCCCGGACTGCGCGCGCTCGCCGGGGTGACCGCGACCGCGCTCCCGGGCCTGCGGGAGGCGGGAATCCGGCGGCTCGACCTGCTCCACGGAGTCGACCCTGCCTGGAGCGAGCTCTACCAGTCGCGGGAGGAGGCGCTGCGATCGGTGCCGGTCGACACCGGCGAGGAGGCTCCCTCCTCGCAGGGCGATGCCCCCGCCCGGCTCCAGGCCCAGGCGCTCCAGGCGCTCGCCCGGGGAGACCTGAGGGCCGTCCAGGAGATCTCGGCGCAGTTGCAGAGGGGCGCGGGAGCGGGCGCGTCGCCGGGCGCCGCCTCGCCCCGTCACGACGGGAGGAACCACGACCTGACCCACGTCTTCCCCGACCGGGTCGTCCAGGACGCCGGACGGTTCGGGCTGGCCCCGGTTCACATGAGGTCGATCCGGCTCGACGTGGAGGACCTCTTCCGGCACGCCTGGCGCCCTCGCGCATCGGGAGAGGACGGCGAGGGGGGCGGGCCGGTCCGCCTGTCGGTCAACCTGCCCTCCGACGTGCCGGAGGCGCTCCGGGACCACCTGGAGATGTACCTCGATCGACCCTTCGTGAACTCGGGCGGCGGCCGGTACCTGCCGCCGCTCGGCGACGAGGACGTCCTGGTCGAGGACTTCGACGACCCGCCTCCCGGATCACCCCCCGTGAACCCTGCCCTCCTGGAGGTGCTCGGCCTCGACCGCCGCTCCGGGCTGAGCCGGGTCCGGATCGAGCGGGCCCTCCTCGAGAACGGTGGCCGGGCCGTGGAGGAGGCCGGTCTCGACCCGCGCGCCTTCCGGATCGTCTGCGTCCCCCCCGACGTCTACGTCCGGGTCGGCATGAAGCGCGGCTGGGGAACCCAGCCGCAGTGGACCCACATGGACGGCTTCATGCTCCAGAACCGGAAGTGGCTCGCCCTGGCCGGGGGGGACTCCCGCTTCGGCGGGGTCTTCGACCTGGTGGGCCTCGGACGGGAGAACGACCTGGAGAACCTCACCACCCGGTTCGCGGTGATCCAGCGCCGGCGCCTCTCGGCCTGGCCGGTCCCGGCCCCCGAGTCACGCTAGAATGGGGGGATGCGCCTTCGCATCCTCCTGCTCGCCCTTCCCATCCTCGTCTCGACCGCCCTCGCGAAGCAGCCCCAGAACTTCAAGAAGCGGGGCACCCCCATCGACCCGATGACCCGGTACACCTGGCTCGGGGAACTGGCCGGGTCCTGCTGGCGCGGGACCACCGGGGACGGGAAGCCGGCCGACACCCAGTGCTACTCCACCCAGTACGGCCACTTCCTGCGCGGCACCCTCCGAACCCAGGAGCCCCGCGGGGACAAGGTCGTCGACCTCGAGAGCGATTCGATCCTCGCCTGGGACCCGGTCATCGGAAACCTCGAGATCCTCCGCTGGTCCAGTGACGGCTCGTTCCGGAGGGGCGAGGCCACGCTCTTCAAGGGCGTGTACCGGTTCCAGGACCGAACCCGGGACGGGTCGCCCCCGGTGAAGCGGACCATCTGGCGCCGCACGGGACCCGACGCCTTCGAGGTGACGCTCGAGCACCGGGAAGGCGACCACTGGGTCGAGGCGAAGGTCGTGAGCTACCAGCGCGTTCGCTAGGCCATCCGCTTCCAGCCCCCGACGAGCAGGTGCAGGGGGAGCTGGACCAGCGGGCTTCCGCCCTCGTCCGGCGGGAGTGCCCGCGCTCCCTCCGGCAGGTCGGGGCCGAGCCCCACGACCGCCAGCGTGGCGGTGCTGCCCTCCACGGACCGCAGCCGCCCGATGACGATCCGGCCCTTCCGATGGCTCCAGACGGAGCCCACCCAGTTGCTGGCTGATTCCACGGCTTCCCCCCTCCGACGGCTCACGACGACCAGGAGGGTATCGGGAGTTCACCCAGCGGAACATCCCACGAGGGGGGTGCATGCGGGAGACCCACATCGGCGCCCATGGGCCTCCACGGCGACCATCCGGGCCCGACCCGTGCGATAAGGGGGTCGTGACCACCTTCGCCGACCTGAAGCTCTCCGAGAAGTCGTTGCACGCCCTCGACCGCGCCGGCTTCGAGCACCCCACGCCCATCCAGTCCCAGGCCATCCCCCCTGCCCTCGCCGGCAAGGACGTCATCGGGACGGCGGCCACCGGCACCGGCAAGACGGCGGCCTTCCTCTTCCCCATCATCGAGCGGCTCGCCGGCAAGACCGGGACGCGCGCGCTCGTCCTCGCGCCCACCCGCGAGCTGGCCCTGCAGATCGGCGAGGAGCTGGAGCGCTTCGGAAAGGCGATGCGCGTCCGCGGAGCCGTGGTCATCGGCGGCGTGGGCATGGCGCCGCAGACCCAGGCGTTCAAGGACCGGCGCGAGGTGATCATCGCCACGCCCGGGCGGCTCGTGGACCACCTCCAGCAACGGACGGCGCGCCTCGACGACGTCGAGGTCCTGGTGCTCGACGAGGCGGACCGGATGCTCGACATGGGCTTCAAGCCCCAGCTCACCCAGATCCTCCAGCGGCTGCCGAAGGCGCGCCAGACGCTCCTCTTCTCGGCCACCATGGGAGGCGAGGTGGCCGAGTTCGCGGCCACGCACCTCAAGGACCCGGTCCGCGTCGAGGTCGTGCGCAGCGGGACCACGGCGGCCCGCGCCGAGCAGCAGGTCTTCCTGGTGTCGCAGGAGGAGAAGGTGCCGCTCCTGCTGGCGCTCCTCGCCCGCGACGGGCAGTCCACGCTGGTCTTCACCCGCACCAAGCGGCGGGCCGACCGGGTCTGGAAGGCGGTGGCCCGGGCCGGCCACAAGGCGGCCCGCATCCACGCTGACCGCACCCATGGGCAGCGGCGCATGGCCCTCGACGGCTTCAAGGACGGGACCTACCGGGTGCTGGTGGCCACCGACATCGCGGCCCGCGGCATCGACGTGGCCGAGATCGGACACGTGGTGAACTTCGACCTGCCGCACGTCGCCGAGGACTACGTCCACCGGGTGGGGCGCACGGCGCGCGCCGAGGCCACCGGCCGGGCCTCGGTCTTCTCCTCCCCCGAGGAGACTTCGCTCCTCCGCGACATCGAGAAGCTCACCCGCAAGGCGCTGCCCCGCGCCGAGGTTCCGCGCGGCGAGGAGGTCTTCCAGGCCGAGGCGGCGCGCGCCGCCGAGGGACGAGCCAACCAGGGAGTCCCCCCGCACCGGCGCCCGGGAGCGGGCGGCGCCAGCCGGCGCCCGGAGTCGGCGCGCCAGCGGGGAGCCGGTCACGGCCACGGCCACAACCGCGGAGCCCACACTCCGCGTGAGGCGACGTCCGGGGACGCCACCCCGGGAACGCCGCGTAAGGCCGTCTCGCTCGGCTCCTGGAAGCCGAAGCGGCGCTAGCTTCCCGGATCGCCACCGGGGACCTGGCCGGGCTACCGGGCGACGGGCCTGCCGTCGAGGCCGATGGTCTCGGGCGGCCCGGGGCGCACGTCGTTCCCGAGGTCGATGGGCGGCTGGTCGCTCGCGAGCCCGGCCGCGCGGAGGGCTGTCGCGAGGTCGAAGGGCTCGGCCTTCGAGACGTCGACCGTGTAGCCCAGGTCCTGGAACGAGCCGATGGTGGTGGCGCTGAGAGGATTCACGCCCTGGGCCAGGTAGCCGGTCATGAGCTCGCTCTTGAAGACGTCCTCCCTCCAGTGGCTGTCGGCGGTGCCGGCGCCTCCGCCGGACTCCACCGGAACCGGCGTGCCGGTGTAGAAGGAGCCGCCGTTCAGGCTCGCGAGGTACTCCCTCGCGGCGGGGCCCGTGAAGTACGGATCCGTCGTCCCGGCCCCGGACAGCAGGGGGCTGGGAAGCTCGGTCCAGATGGTCCCGAACCCGATCACGTGCATCATCTCGTGGAGGATCACGTACTCGAGCCGGCCGGAGGCCTCGAGCGCCTCGAGGTCGGCCACGTCGAACATCATGTGTCCCAGTACGGGCAGCCTGCTCACGGATCGGAGGAGGCACGGCCCCGCCTGTCCGAGAATCTGGCCCACGCCGTCGATCGGACCCACCTCGGCCAGGATGAGCACGTCGTCCACCTCCTGGAAGACCCCGACACCCCCGCAGCTCGCCAGCGCGGAGGCACCGTAGGACACGGTCTGGGCGGGGAGGTCCCCGACGAGGAACTCCTCGATCCGCTCCTTGGCGTGCACGAAGGCGCGGGCCTGGGAATCCGACATGCTCGAGAGGAAACGCAACGAGATGTCGAAGTGCGCGAGCGGGACGCGCGACAGGCCGGCGAAGTCCACGGTGACGCCGGGCGTCGACGGGGCGGAGGCCCGGACCGACTGGGCGCCGGCCGGGCCGAAGCGCCAGGAAGAGGCACGGGCCACGCCGTTCCCGTCCGTGGTGGTCGAACCATCCGTGATCTCGCCGCCCCCGGACGTGACGGCGAACGTGACGGTGACGTCGGACATCGGGTTGTTGCGCGCGTCCTTCACCACGACGGCCGGCGCCTGGACGACCGGGAACGACGGCGGACCCGTCTGGCTCAGCGCCGAGACGGCCTCCATCCGGGTGGGGAAGTCGCCCGGCGCGAGAACCCGGACGGGAACCGATCCCGAGCTTCCCTCGCTGGTGGCGGTGATGGTCGCGCTTCCCAGGGCCAGCGGGGTCACGACGCCCGTCGGGGAGACGGAGGCGATGCTGGGGGCGCTCGAGGACCAGGAGACCGTCCGGCCGGGGAGCACGTTTCCCGTCGCGTCGCGCAACACCGCCGTACCCTGAGCGGCCTGGCCGATCGCGAGCGGCGAGGTCACGCTCACCTCCACGCCGACGACCGGGGCCACGGTGACGGTGAGGAGCGCCGAGCCGCTCTGGCCCTCGCTCGCGGCCGTGATGGTGGCCGTACCGGCTCCGACGGCGGCGACGGTGGCGACGCTGCCCGCGGCGGTGACGG
>DAIEMM010000141.1 GCA_027349605.1 Anaeromyxobacteraceae bacterium | reverse complement strand
CCCCGTCCAGGAGGACGGTGAGATCGTCCCCGCCGTTGTTCTGGAGCACCACGCCCCCGGAGTTGGCGAGACCGGTGACCGTGCCTCCGATCGTGTAGCCGCAGGTCACCACCACGCTGGTGACGTTCGCGCCCGTGACCTGGCCGGACCCTGCCCTCACCGCGCAGGTCTGCGGCGGGAAGGCCGGCTGGGTCCGCACCGTCACCAGGTAGGTTCCGCCGCTCGCCACGGGTGTGACGAACGTGAAGGTCCCGTCCGCGGAGACGGTGAGATCGTCCGCCCCGTTGTTCTGGAGCACCACGCTGGCGCCGGCGGCGAGACCCGTGACCGTGCCGCCGACCGTGTAGTTCGTGACGCAGGTCACCACCACGTCGCTGACGTTCGCGGTTCCGATCGTGCCGGCACCACCGCTCGTGACGGTGCAGGTCTGGCTCGGGCTGGTGGGCTGGACGGCGACGGTGACGTCGTACGAGGTGCCGCTGTCGAGAGGCGCAACGAAGGTGAAGGTCGTCTCGCCTGGTGCCACCACCAGGTTGGGTTCGCCGGCCGTCGCCAGTTGCAGCCCGGTCCCCGCGAGACCCGTGATGGTCCCGCCCAGGGTGGCCTGGACCTGCAGGAGGTTGGCGGCGACGGTGCTGCCGGTCACCGGGGCCAGGGACAGGGCGTCCGTTCCCGTCGCCGAGGCCGTCGCGGTGACCGGGCCCGCCGACGTGGGGGTGAAGGTCCAGGTGACGGTGCCGGTGTTCCCGGGGGCGGTCGTGACCAGGCTGGCGATGGATGCCGGGATCGGTCCGCCGAGCGTCCCCGTGACACCCGAGAGCGTCAGGGTGGGAACGATGCCGTTCACCGCGGCGGTCCCGCTGTTCGTGACCGTCATGGTGAAGACGACCTCCTGCCCGATCGTCGCCGTGGCAGGAGAGACGCCCATCGAGATGGCGAGCCCACCCTGTCCGATCGCGCCCACGTTGGACGCGGCGACCGCGATGAGGGGGACCGCCGCGCCGGTGTTGGAGTCGATCCCGCTGGCGTTCCCGGTGAAGGAGATGGTTCCCACGCTGGCGGCGTCGTAGGTCCACTGGACGCTGGCCGAGCCCCCCCCGGGGACGGTGACGGAGGCGGGCGTCGGGCCGGCGGCCAGCGTCGCCGCACCGGTGCTTCCCGCCGCGACGGCGAGCGGGCCGGGCGTGACCACGGCCGGGGCGCCGCCCGAGTTGGAGAGCGTCAGGGTCACGCCGAAGGGGAGCCCCAGGGCCATCGCCGGCGGGATCGCGAGGGCCCCCGTGACCGCGGCCGGTGCCTGGACGGTCACGCTGGTGGTGGCCGTGTTGGTCGTCACCGCCAGGGCCGGGTTGATCGCGTCCGTGCCGGAGGCGGAGGCCGAGAGCGCGAGGATCCCCGGCGTCGCCGACGAGCAGTTCGCGTAGAGGAAGGCCACCGGGGTGCCGGGCGATACCGTCGCCGAGGCCGGCGAGGGCGCCGCGCAGCCCGTGATGGGGGTGGGGGTGACCGCGCTCGCGGCCGTCGCGCCCGTGTTGCTCACGGCGAGCGTCAGCGTGAACACCTGCCCGACGTTCACCGTGAAGGGCTGGCCGGCGGGGACCGCAGGCGTGCGCGCCGGCGTGAGCGTGGCCGCCAGCCCCGCCGGGGCCTGGACGGTCACCGACGCGGTCGGTTGCGCCGAGACGGCTGCCCCGGACAGCGCATCGGTCCCGGCCGCGGTGACCTGGAACGTGAGATGACCGGCGGAGACGCCTTGAGCGACCGAGGGCAGGAAGGTCCAGGTCGTGGTGAAGGTCGCTCCCGCCGCCAGGACGGTGGGCGGGACCGGGACGGGCCCCGAGGACGGAGCGGCGCTGGCGCCGTCGGTGGAGCTCACGCTGGGCGTGCCCAGGGTGAAGTTCCGGACGTCGGCGAGTCCGGGGTTCTGCAGCGTCAGCGTCAGGGTGACGGCCTGCCCGGCGCTCGCCGTCGCCGGCGCCGCGGTGAAGGCGGTGACGGCGATGCCGGCTGCACCGATGGTGAACGGGCCGGAGGTGGCGGTCGCGGCCGCCACGGCGGCCCCCGAGTTCGCGTCGGTGCCGCTCGCTCCGGCGGAGACCTGCAGGCTCCCGGATGTCGTCCCGGCCACGAAGGTCCAGGTGAACGAGGCGCTCGCACCGGCGGCGAGGGACGCGACGGATGCGGGAACCGGGCCCGTGCCGGCCTTGAGCGTGGCCATGCCCGCGGGAACCACGGCCGGGGTGCCGGGCACCACCGACGTCGCCGCGGCGCCCCCGGTGTTCGAGACCGTCATCGCGACCGTGAACTCCTGGCCGAGTGCGGCGGCCCCAGAGGCGGGCAGGCTCGCCGCCAGCGCGGCCGCCCTCTGCACGGTCACCGCTGCGGGGCGGGCGGGATCGGTGGCGCAGGTCACCGTCAGGCCGGAGAAGCCGTCCGTCGCGCTCGCCCCTCCCGCGAAGGCCAGGGTGCCCGCCCCCGTCGACCGGTCGGTCCAGGTGACGGTTCCGGAGGCTCCCGGCGCCAGCGTGGCGATGGAGGCCGGCAGGGGACCGGCGGGAACGGCCACCGTGGCGCTCCCGGTGACCACCGGCACGGAGGGGACCACTCCCGTGGCCGCGGCGGTCGTGGCGTTCGTCACCGTCAGGGTGACCGTGATCGACTGGCCCACGCTGACCGTGGCAGGGGTCGCGGCGATGGCCGCCGTGAGGGCAGCCTGCGCCGATCCCTCCACCGTGAACGCGGTGGCCAGCTCGCCGGAGGTCCCGAACGGCCCCTGGACGCGGAGTGAATACGGCCCGGGAGCCAGCCCGGCCGGCACGGTGGCGGAGAGCGTCGACTCGTCGACGCGGCGCACGTCGAGTAGCGCCTGGTCGCCCAGCCACGCCTGGAAGGTCTCGTCCACCGTGGGTTCGCCCCCGGCCGACGGCTGGACGGTGAGCACGGAGAAGCCGGACCCGTCGATGACGACGGGCGTGGCGCTGGCGGCGAAGCCCCGCGCCGGAGTCACCGAGACGGGAGCCGGGGTGGGGATCTCCGTGCCCCCGCACCCGGCGAGGGCCGCGGCCAAGGCGACAAGGGAAGCGGCGCGCCTAGCCCACATCGAACCGGAACCCCAGGAGACCGAGGAGGGTGAAGCTCGACCCGCTCAGCGTCGAGAGCTGGGGATCGCCGACCCAGGTGCCGCGCACCTCGAGGAACAGGGAGCCCGGCCCGAGGCGCGGCCCCGCGGAGAGGGATCCGCTCGCTGCGGGGGCGAACCCGCTCTCGAGCACCTGGGCCTGGGCGCCGGCCTGGGCCTGGCTCTGCACCCAGGCGCCGCCCCCTCCCCCGGTCGCCCAGAACAGCCAGCGTTCGCCGATGGGAGCCCGCCATGCCAGGGAGAGGAGGAGGGGCACGTAGTTCTGCGTTCCCTCGTAGCCGGAGGGCACGCCTCCGATGGTCACCGTGCTCCTCTCCGTGAGCATCCACCAGTCCACCCCGAGCACCAGCCCGAGCTGGGCCTCTCCGACGAGGGCCCAGACCCCGAACTCCACGCCGGCCGCTGGCCCCACACGGCCACCCGCGAGCGCCGCGCCTGCCTTGAGCCCCAGGGAGAATCGGGAATCCCTGGCCAGGATCCGGAGATCCGCCGTCGTGGACGCGGCGCCTGCCTTCACGACCACGCGTTCGGTGGTGTCCTCCAGGACGCGCGGGGGACGGTACGGCAAGGTCCAGTGTCCCGGCTCGAGAGGGAAGGCCTCCCCGAACTCACCGGCTCCTCCGGATCCCACGGGAACCTCCGCCACGGGGACTCCCGAGGCGTCGGTGACCACCACCTCGATCTGCGCGCTCGAGCTCCGATCCGATCGGATGGGGCCAGGGGGTATCACGCGGACCACGGCCGCCGCCGGGGGCGCGATGATGAACGAGGTCGTGCCGACGGCGGCCCCGGCCCGGGCCGCGACCACGGCCACGTTCCCGCGCGTTCCCGGACGCGCCTCCAGGGGGGCGCGGTACACACCACGGTCGATCCGGACGGGCGCACCGACCAGCACCTCTTCCGACTCCAGCGCCAGGCTGGCCTCGGTGAGATTCCCCGCTGAGTCCCGGATGCTCGCGACCACTGCGCCCAGCGCTCCCGCCCCGGCCGCCCCGCCGGGTGGCTCGTGGGTGACCTGGATGGAGACGGGATCTCCGGGAGCGCGCGCCAGCGACGCGGTCACGCGGGGCTCCAGGTCGAATCCGGCCTCCACCGTCGTGGCGATGGCCTCCCCGGCGGGGACGCGCAAGCGCCCCCTCCAGACACCGCGCGAGATCATCTCGACGCCCGTGACCGACCCGACGGCTGCATGGATCGACGGAACGCCCCGGCTCCGGGGGATCCCGCGATCGTCGACCGCGAAGACGTAGACCAGGACCTCCCCCTCCTGGGCAGCGGTCAGCGAGCGCGGATCGACCAGGACGAGGGAGACGGGCATTCCCCTCGCCGGAGCGAGCCCTTCCCAGGCGATGCGCAACACGGCGGAGCCGCAAACGGTCGGACCGACAGCGGCCACCAGCACCACCGGGGGAGACTCGGGAGCAGCCGTGAACTCCGCCACCATGGCCCCGGCGCCGGAGCGCACCGGCGACGTGACGCTCCCGCTGCTGCTGCGGAGCTGGACATCCGTCAGTCCGGCGGGAATGGTGATCCGCGCCTTGCGCGTCCCGGCAGGGATGGTGGACGGCGTCACCGACAGTGCAGTCTCGCAGCTGCGGGGCGCGGCCCGGGCGGCGGGGACGGGTCCGGTGAGGGCGAGCAGGCCGACGACCACCTGGATGGCCCAGCCCGAAGCGACCCCCGACCCCCGTACCCTGGTCCGCCTCACTGGCGAAGGATTCACCTCCCGGCTCGAACTGTCCATACGGGCAAGCCCGTACCCGATCGGGGGCGAGTCTGTGACGGACGGGGATGCCCCTCGAAGGGGGCGTCAGCGCACCCCTTGGGGGTGTCTAGAAATGGAACTCGGGCGAGGCCACCAGCTGCAGGGCGCCGATCCAGTAGCCCCTGTAGACGCCACCCTCGAGGACCAGGTCGAGCCCGATGCCCAGGCGGCTCAGGTTGAAGAACGAGGCGCCGCCTCCGATCCGGAAGGCCGCACCGAGCTCCGCGTTCGGGCCGATGTACATGCCGCCGCCCACGCGGAACCGGCCCTTCGTGTTGGCCGGGGGTCCGAGCTTGGCGACGTAGTCGACGGTCGGCTCCCAGATGGTCACGCTCCTCGACACGCTCTGGGCGCTGAGGCCGGAGTAGACGGTGCCCGTGGCGTTCCCGAGAAAGACGTTGAAGCCGACGCTGAGGTTGTTCATCCCGCCCAGGTTGACGTCGACCTGGGGGCCCACCGTGAAGGGGACGTAGCTCACCCAGGAGCCCGAGCCGCCGCAGCTGTAGGCGGGGTAATAGCCGTACCAGTAGCTGCAGTTGTAGTACTCGGAGTAAAAGAAGGCCACGCCCACGTTCAAGCGCGCGACGTTCCTCCAGCGCTGGAACTTCGGAACGGACTGCTCCAGCAGCTCCTGCTGGCGCTCCTTCTCCTCCTTCTCCAGCTGCCAGCGCGGCTTGTATTCGTATTGCGCCACGGCCGGAGCCGCCGCCGCGAGGGCGAGGGCGGCGACGAGGATCTTCCAGGAATTTCGCATTCGATGGGCCCTCGAAGGCCGCGCTTGCTTGGTGGTGAGGGGGAGAATCGAACTCCCGACCTAGGGATTATGAGACCCTCGCTCTAGCCGACTGAGCTACCTCACCGATTTCCCTTTGAAGGGGGCGCTTATAGGTCCATCCCCCTGCCCTGTCAACGCGCAGCCCCCCCGGACGGGGGCGCTCCGGTTCCCTCGGCCACGTACTGCTTCTCCTCCTCCTCGAGCCCCTCCTCCACCTCCGCGGGCGCGGCGAAGATCTGGGCGATCCGGATGTGGCGGGAGAAGAGGAAGAAGAGCCCGAGCGCGGTCGTGAAGGCGAGCTGAACGGCCCAGAGCACGTTCGCGTAGGCGGTGCCTCGCGTGTCCAGCGCGGCGGACGGAACGAAGAGCGAGAGCCCGAGAACGGTGGCAGCCTGGAAGGTGCCGACCATCCCGGGGCCGGCCGGGATCATCACCCCCACCACCAGCACGCCGAGCACGGTGAAGGCCTGGACGAGCGTGAGTTGCAGGTCGAAGGCCCGGGCCAGGACGCCCATGCCCCAGCCGTTCAGGCACCAGTAGACGGCGGTGAGCAGGAAGAACGCGGCCACCTTGGACCGGGACGGGACCAACCGCAGCCCGTGGATGAAGGCGTCCATCATCGCGGAGGCCCGCCCGGCCAGGCGCGGGGAGATCGGGTCGAGCATCCGGTGGGTGAACCGGACGGCGAGCGCGCGGTTGCGGTAGGCGACCACGAGGAACGCCAGGAGCGCGCCGAAGACGGCGAACACCACGAGCCCGGCCACCCGGAGCAGGTGCAATCCCGGGGTCCCGTCGGGCACCGCCAGCAAGGTGAGCACGAGCAGCGCGGCGGTGAAGAGCCCGTCGGCGACCCGCTCGACCACCACGCTCGAGAGCGTCGCCGAGACCCGGATCCGGGGCCGCTCGGCGATGAGGTAGGGCCGGGCGAACTCCCCGATCCGGAAGGGCAGGATCATGAGGGCCATGAACCCGACCGCCGAGACCGCGTTGAGGCGCGAGAACGGGACCTTGGCCACCGGCTCGAGCAGGATGCCCCAGCGCAGGGTACGGGCCAGGTGGATCACCGCGAGGATCCCGACGTACGGAACCAGCCAGGCGTAGTCGGCCTGCTGCGCGGCGGCCCAGATGGCACCCAGGTCCTTTCCCCGCAGCGTGAGCCAGAGCGCCAGCCCCGAGATGACGACGCCGCCCGAGATCTGGAGGAAGCGCTTCACCGGCGCGTCATACCACGACGCGGTGCGCCGGTGGTCGTCCGGCGACGCGGCGCAGGACCTCGTCCCAGACCATCCGGGCCATGGCGGTCCGCGTCTCCAACGTCCCGGATCCCACGTGGGGCGTGAGGACCGCGTTCTCGGCGTTCCGGAGCCGGTCGGGGACGCGAGGCTCGTCGCGGAAGACGTCGAGCCCCGCGGCGAAGAGCCGCCC
>DAIEMM010000116.1 GCA_027349605.1 Anaeromyxobacteraceae bacterium | reverse complement strand
CGACTACGTGCTCTTCCAGGTGGGGATGGTGTTCCTGGGCGCCGGCGACGACCGGAAGGCCCGCGCCATCGCGGACGACCTCGGGAAGCGGCTCGGCGTGGACGCCCGGATGTACGCCCTGATCCTCGAAGGCGGCATCGCCTCCCGCAAGAAGAACCACGTCGAGGCGGTCGCGAAGATGAAGGCCGCCACCCAGCTCGTCGACGCCTGGCCGGCGCGCTACGCGCTGGGCCGGGCCTACCTGGAGGCGGGCGCCTACCCGCAGGCCCAGCAGGAGCTCGAGGCGGTCGTGATGCGCCGGGGAGAGGCCACCGACGCCTTCCTGCAGATCGTCCCGACCTACCGTTACTTCGGCCAGGCCCAGTACCACCTCGCGCGCGCCCAGGAGGCGATGAAGAGCCCGATGGCGGTGGAGACCTTCCGGGCGTACCTCGCGTCGAAGCGGGGGAGCGACGACCCGCTCATCGCCGACGCGAAGAAGCGGGCCGGCGTGCCGTAGCGAGGAAGCTCGGCGGCTACTGCGGGCCGGGGGGAACCGGCGTGGCCTGCCCGGCGGCTTGGTAGGCGTCGAGGGCGTTGTCCATGTCGTCGACGATGGCCTGCACCGGCTTGAGCTCGCCGACCTCGGTCTCGGGCAGCCGCACCAGGCTCTGGCCGGTGTAGTAGAGGCCCAGGACCTCGTCTCCGGTGGCGACCGCGCGCAGGAGCGCGTCGCTGATGCAGAAGCTCTCCTGGAAGTTGCTCGCCCGGCACTTGCAGAGACCTTCGGCCAGGCACTCGATGCAGGCCTTCTTCCGCCCCATGAAGCCGGAGGGGCCGAAGAACCAGGCCTTGGATCGGGGCGGGAAGGACTTCCCCGCCGCCAGCGCCTCGGTGAACTCGTTCCGGACCGCGCGCGCCTTCATGCCCTTCACGCAGCTCGTGATGATGACGACGTCCTCCTCCTTCTTTCCGAGGTGGACCTGCTTGAAGGTGGGGTGCGCGTCGCCGTCGCTGGAGGCGATGAACCGGGTGGCGAGCTGGACGCCCGCGGCGCCCTGGGCGAAGTAGCGGCCCACGTCGGAGGCGTCCACCCCGCCGGCTGCGACCACCGGGAGCGAGGTGGCGGCGCAGACCTCCTCGACGAGGGTGGGGAGGGGATGGTCGATGTCGCCGATGTGGCCGCCGGCCTCGGCGCCCTCGGCCACCACCCACTCGGCGCCCCACTTCTCGTACATGGCGGCGAGGCGGCCGGAGGAGACGATCCCGGCGAACGGGGTGTTCGCCTCGCGGCACCAGCGGATGATGTCGCGGGAGATGCCGGCGCCCTGGACGATGAAGGAGACCCCCTCCTCGAGCGCCGTGCGTGCGGTCAGCTCGAAGTCGGACTTGTTGAGGGCCGCCATGAGGTTCACGCCCACGAAACCGCCCGGAGCGATGGCCTTGGCCCGCTGGAGCTCGGCGCGCAGGTGCTCGGGGGTCTTCACCACGCCCGAGACGGTGCCGACGCCGACGAAGCGGCGCGAGTGGACGGCGGCGACCTTGCCGGCCAGGCCGTCGGACGCGTGAACGCCCATTCCGCCCTGGACGAGCAGTCGCTTCCCCGACGCGACGATCGCGGCGATGGTGGTCCGGTCGAGCTTGGGGGCTTCGACCCGGGACGTGGACGGACGGGAGGCTTCGAGATTTTCTGCGGACATCGACATGGACGCTCCGGTTCAGGGGGCGATCGGAAGGCTAGGACCCTAACCGGGGCGTGTCACGTTCATGTCACGGCGAGGAAACGCACTGCGTCGAGGAATGGCGCGGTGCGGCGTGAGGCCCTCCATCCCACTTGACGGCAGGCTTCACTCCCAAACGACGGATCCGCATCGAGGGCGGCGCGGGATCGAGACATGCGCTCTAGGGGCAGACTCTGTCCAATGAACAAGCTGCTGTTTCGCCAGTAACGGTTCCACCAAAGTCTACATTTACAACAGCGGGCTGATTCTCCCAGTGGTTCCAGTCAGCCGCGACCATTGCTCCGTTTGAGTAGACCCCCACGCCTTGGGTGGCCGAGTCGTAGCACTTGAACGTATTCTTGTCGGTTGGGGTTGGTGATGAGCAAGAACTTCAACCTCGAAGATCAAGCGTCCCAAGGCTGGCAGCGACAAGCACCTGATCCCAAGAGTTCTGATGAACGGAATTTCCCCGGAACGCCACGCTACTAGGGAACGGGGCCGTAAAGACCAATCCTCCGCCGCGCCTCTGCCCCGTGGCCACATTGTAGTCCTGGATGGCGCTGTTTCCGACCACCTCGTTCCCGCTCAGCACCAGCGTGGATCCACCTCCCATCGCCAGCAGCCGGAATGCGGAATTCGTCGCCCCCGTCATCTTCGCCGGGCCCGCGCTGTTCTGCACGGTCAGGCTCACCGCCGCGCCGGTTGCCGGCTGCGCGTGCACGTGCGTCCCGTTGTTCACGTACGGACATGCGTCGGTGAAGACCGTCCCGCGCACGACGTGGATCGCATCCCCGCTGTTCCCGCTGAAGGTCGTCACGGTCGCCGAGAAGCTCGGCGCCCCGGTCCCGGTGGTCCCCACGAGCACTCCCGCCGCGTTCGCGTCGATCGTCCCGCCGGTGAACGTCAACGTGCCCTCGACCACCGCGACCCCCGCCACCGTCGAGCCCGTGACGCGCGGCGCCACGGCGGAGCTCGCGATCCCAGGGGCGGCCGAGCCCACGAGGAGTCCCGTTCCCGCACCCTCCACGATGACGTCGCTCATGGACGCGCCGCAGTGGCCCGACACGGAGACCCCGGCCGCCAGCCGGGCGACGGGGGTCCCTCCCGAGGCCGCCGTGATCCGGATCGCCGAGAGCGAAACGGGGAGGGTGTCCACCGACGCCGGGCAGGAGGTCCTCACGCCGTCACCGCTCGACGCCGCGTTTCGCACCTCGAAGCCGGACATCGCGCCCCCCGGTCCGATCTCGACGAGCGGCACGGTGAGCGCAGCCGAGGTGGTGATGGCGTAGTGGCCGGTGGCCGGAGCGGGGTCGTCGGTGGCCAGCGTCACGCCGGCGCCGACCACGAGTCCACCCGGCTCGGAGAACAGGACGGTGCCGCCGGGCACCGCGGCCGACCAGCCCGCCGCCGTCGCGGTCGACCCTGCCCCGCGCGCGTTCGCCGCCGCGAGGGCCTCGGTGAGGGTCCGGAAGCGGCAGGCGACGGGGGAGAGGAGCCCGGTGGGGCGCGGCGCCACGCCGCCGGGAGACCCTCCGACCGGATCGGCGACGAACGTCGGACCGGGATTCGCCGGGCAGACGCACTCGCTCGCGCTGCAGACGAGGCCCCCGTCCGCGCAGCTGGTGCCGGGCTGCCAGGCCAGGCAGGCCGAGCCGGCCACCACGGGGAGGCAGCGGAGGATCTGGTCCCCGGCCGGGCTGCACCGGGTCGCGTCGAGTTCGGTACAGGCATCCGCCGTCGGGCAGGCGCAGGTCGCGGCGCCGCCCGACTCCACGCAGACCGTCCCGGGGTCGGCGCAGGGCGCGCTCGAGGCCTCGTACCAGCATCCAGCGGGCGCGGAGAGATCCTGCGCGCAGGACGCCAGCTCTCCGGCCGGGGTGCAGACGCTGGGCGTGCCCGGGCCGCAGCGGCTCGGGATGCAGGAGCAGGAGGCGCTGCCGCCGGCCGCGGCGCACTGCTGGTGTGCCGGGCAGTCGGAGGCGACCGGGCCGGTCGAGCAGGCGCCAGGCCCGGCCGAGCAGGTGACGAGCCTCCCCGAGTCGCAGGACGTTCCCGGGACGCACTCGCCCGACTCCGAGTGCCCCGGGCACGCGAGGGCCGCCGCGCTGCAGGTGCCGTCGCTCCCGCAGCCCTGGTCGGACGGGCAGTTCAGGTCCGAGCCGCAAGGCGCCCCGGTGGTGGTGACCGTGCAGGCCGAGAAGAGGGCGAGGAGGACGGGAAATCCGAGCCGGCGCATCGGTCCCGGAGACTACCAGAACCCGCGGCCCGGGCGACTTGGCGGGGACCGGTGGACACGAGGAGGCGCACCGTGGAGTCACCCGAGAGAATCCCGTCCAGCCCATTCCGGCGTCGGTACCGTCCGTCCGTGCCGACCTCCTCCGCGCGGAGTTCGTCGCCCAGGGCGCCTTCCTGGCCGGCCTCGCGGAGTTCGACCGCCGCAGGTCGTTCCGAGACCTGGGGTACGCATCGCTCTTCGAATATCTCCACAGGGGACTGAAGCTCTCCCGGGGTGCCGCACACCACCGGCGCGCCGCGGCCTGGCTGGTGGAGCGGTTCCCGGAAGCGCTGGAGCCGATCCAGGACGGGAGGCTCTGCTTCACCACCGCGTCGATCCTGGCGCCGGTGATGACAGAGGCAAACCGGGCGGAGGTCCTGCCAAGGTTCTACGGGCTCTCGAAGCAGGAGGCCCTGGAGGTGGCGGCGGAGTTGAAGCCCAGGAAGGTGGTGCCGGCGAGGACGGTGGTGACGCGGGCGGAGCCGGTCGCCCGGGTCGAGGCGGTCGCTCGGGTGGAGGCGGTCGAGCAGGCAGCATCCTGGACAGACGCTCGCCAGAAAGTTCACCTGGGTGAACTCGATGCGCTCCGGCCGGTGGTCGTCCCGATGACGGCCACGGAGAGCCGCCTCCACATCACCGTCTCCCGCGAGCTCCTGGCGCTCCTTCAAGAAGGCGAAGGCGGGGGAGTCGCATCGCAACCCTGGCGCGACCGACGAGCAGGTGCTGAGGCTGGCGCTGGAGGGGCTCATCGAGAAGCAGTCAAAGCGGAAGGCCCGCGTCCCGGCGAAGGTGAAGCGGGAGGTGGTGAAGCGGGACGGGGGAAAAGGCCAGTGGCCGACCCACGATGGCGGAATCTGCGGCGCGACGGTGCGGTTGGAAATCGACCACGTCGTCCCACGAGGCAAGGGCGGCCCGGACACGGTCGACAACTGCAGGATCCTCTGCAGACCCAACCACCTCGAGGCGGCGCGCCAGGCCTACGGGGACGAGGTGATGGACCTCTTCACCCGGGGTG
>DAIEMM010000010.1 GCA_027349605.1 Anaeromyxobacteraceae bacterium | reverse complement strand
CCGCTCCTCGCCATTCGGGCCTTCCCTGGCGTGGGGCGTCACGGCCGGTTACCAGACGAGGACGGGCTCCCCGTCCTTGCCGCGACGCGGCCCGGGGCGCTACGCTGGAAAGCTCGATTGCTGCGGCTCAACGACATCCTCGACAAGGTCGCCTCCTACCACCCCGCCGCGGACCTGGACCTCATCAAGAAGGCCTACGTCTACTCGGCCAAGGTCCACCAGGGGCAGATCCGGAAATCGGGGGAGCCCTACCTGGTTCACCCTCTCGAGGTGGCGGGCATCCTCGCCGAGCTCCGGCTCGACGACGCGTCGATCGTCACCGGCCTGCTCCACGACACCATCGAGGACACCCTCGCCACCCGCGAGGAGATCGCCGAGCTCTTCGGGGAGGAGGTCGCCGACCTGGTGGACGGGGTCACCAAGCTCTCCCAGTTCTCGGCCGGGAACACCAAGGAGGAGAAGCAGGCGGAGAACTTCCGCAAGATGGTCGTGGCCATGGCGAAGGACATCCGGGTCCTGCTCGTCAAGCTGGCCGACCGCATCCACAACATGCGGACCCTCGAGCACATGAGCCCGGACAAGCAGGACCGCATCGCCCAGGAGACCCTCGACATCTACGCGCCGCTCTCCAACCGGCTGGGCATGCAGTCGGTGAAGAGCGAGCTCGAGGATCTCTCGTTCAAGTACCTGAAGCCCACCGAGCACGGCGAGATCCAGGAGCGGGTGGCGAGCAAGGCGAAGGAGCGGGACCTCTTCGTCGAGGAGGTGGTGCAGCTCATCCAGGCGCGGCTCGCCGAGAACGGGATCCAGGCCAAGACCTACGGCCGGGTGAAGCACCTCTACTCCATCTGGCGCAAGATGCACGTGGGGGACCTGCCCTTCGAGCAGATCCACGACCTGGTGGCGTTCCGGGTCATCGTCCCCACCGTGGCCCAGTGCTACGAGGCCCTCGGGCTCATCCACTCCCTGTGGAAGCCGGTGCCGGGGCGCTTCAAGGACTACATCGCCATCCCCAAGCCCAACCTCTACCAGTCGCTCCACACCACCGTGGTCGGCCCGCGGGCCGAGCGCATCGAGATCCAGATCCGCACCGAGGACATGCACCGGGTGGCCGAGCAGGGGGTGGCCGCTCACTGGAAGTACAAGGAGACGCCCCGGGACGGGAAGGGCAAGCCGGGCGTTCGGGCCAGCGACGCCGACCAGTTCGGCTGGCTGCGCCAGCTGCTGGAGTGGCAGAAGGAGCTCTCCGATCCCACCGAGTTCCTGGAGACGGTCAAGGTCGACCTCTTCGCCGACGAGGTCTTCGTCTTCACGCCCAAGGGGGACGTGAAGAGCCTGCCCCGGGGAGCCACGCCGCTCGACTTCGCCTACTCGGTCCACTCCGAGATCGGCCACAGCTGCGTCGGCGCGAAGGTGAACGGCAAGATCGTCCCGCTGCGCTACCGGCTGAAGAACGGCGACACCATCGAGATCCTGACCTCCCCCCACGCCCAGCCCTCCAAGGACTGGCTGACCTTCGTCCGCACCAGCCGCGCCCAGGCCCGCATCCGCCAGTACATCCGGCAGGCCGAGCACCGGCGCTCGCTGGAGATCGGCAAGGAGGTGGCCGAGCGGGAGCTGCGCCGCTACGGCGTGTCGCTCTCCCGGTCGCAGAAGGACGGCTCGCTCGACAAGGCGGCGGCCACCCTCGGCTACCGCATCGGCGACGACGTCCTGGTGGCCATCGGCTACGGCAAGGTCGCTCCCGACCAGCTGCTCCGCCTGCTCGTCTCGGCGGAGAAGCTGGCCACCCCGGCCGAGCCCGGCGTCACCAGCCGCCTCACCGAGATCTTCCGCAAGGTGGCGCGCCGCCCGGCCGGTGGCGTGCGCATCAGCGGCATCGAGGACATCCTCGTCCGCTACGGCAAGTGCTGCAATCCCGTGCCCGGCGACCCGATCGTGGGCTTCATCACCCGGGGGCGCGGCGTCACCGTGCACACCGCCCGCTGCGAGAAGGGGCTGGCCATGGACCCGCTCCGCCGCGTGGACGTGTCCTGGGACGTGAAGGGCGACCTGAAGCGGCTGGTCTCGGTGCGGGTCGTGAGCGACGACCGGCCGGGCATGCTGGCCCGGGTCTCGCAGATCTTCAGCGAGGCCGGGGTGAACATCGCCCAGGCGGACGTGCGGGCCGGGACCGAGCGCGCCGTGCTGTCCTTCGAGGTCTCGGTGCAGGACCTGAAGCAGCTCACGTCGGTCATGCGCAGCCTCGAGAAGCTCGAGGGAGTCCACTCGGTGGAGCGCATCTGAAACCCCAGAGGAGGAAGCCATGAGAAGGACCATCTCGAGTCCCAGGGCCCCCCGGGCCATCGGCCCCTACAGCCAGGCGGTCGTGACCCACCACGCCGACGACATCCAGATGCTCCACGCCGCCGGCCAGATCCCCATCGACCCGGCCACCGGGGAGCTCGTCCCCGGAGACGTGGTGGCCCAGGCCGAGCGGGTGATGGAGAACATCGCCGCGGTCCTGGCCGAGGCGGGGATGGACTTCCCCGACGTCGTGAAGACCACGGTCTTCCTCGTCGACCTGGCCGACTTCGCCGCCATGAACGAGGTCTACGCGCGGCGGTTCCGGGAGGCCTTCCCGGCCCGGTCCACCATCCAGGTGGCGGCCCTCCCCAAGGGGTCCCGCATCGAGGTCGAGGTGCACGCGGTGAAGCATCCCCCCAGGGCGCGGCGCGCCGTCCCCCGAGGGGCTCGCGCCAAGGTCGCGAAGAAGGCGCCTTCCCGCAAGCCGGCTCGGAAGTCCCCGCCGAAGCGACGTTAGCTCGATCCCGCCGCCCCGCCCCGCACCAGCCGGTGCCGGTCGAGCTTGTAGTAGAGGTTCCGGACGGTGATGCCCAGGCTCCGGGCGGTCGCCGCCCGGTTCCCGCGGTTG
>DAIEMM010000486.1 GCA_027349605.1 Anaeromyxobacteraceae bacterium | reverse complement strand
GGCCCTTGGTGGTGAAGAAGGGCTCGAAGACCCGTGGGATCGTCGCGGCGTTCATGCCAACGCCCGAATCGGAAACGGCAATCATGACGTGCGGTCCGGGGGCGGACCCCGGATGCCGAGCGACGTACTCCTCGTCGAGATCGCATTCTGCCGTCTCGATCGTGAGCTTCCCTCCCTCCGGCATCGCGTCTCGCGCGTTGATGGCGAGATTCATGATCACCTGCTCGACCTGTCCCGGATCGGCCCTGACGGGGCCGAGGCCAGGCTGAAGGGCCAGGACCAGGTCGACGTCCTCGCCGATGATTCGCTGGAGCATCCTCTCGATCTCGGCGAGGACCGCGTTGATGTCCAGGGCAACGGGCTGGAGGACCTGCTTGCGGCTGAACGCAAGGAGCTGCCTGGTCAGGGAAGCGGCGCGCTTCCCCGCCTTCTCGATCTCCAGGAGATCCTCGCGTATTGGGTCGCCCTCCCTGGCCTCCTCCAGGGCAAAACTGGAGCAGGACAGAATCACCGACAGGATGTTGTTGAAGTCATGAGCCACCCCACCGGCAAGGCGTCCGATGCCCTCCATCTTCTGGGACTGGAGAAGATGGGCCTCGAGCGCGAGATCCCGGGTGATGTCTCTCTTCACGGCCACGAAGCTCGTGACGATGCCGCCGTCGTTCCGCACCGGTGAGATCGTGGCCTCCTCGGTGTAGAGGGCGCCGTCCTTCTTTCGGTTGGTCAAGCGGCCTCGCCAGACCTTCCCACTCCCGATCGTGTCCCAGAGATCGCGGTAGAAGGAATCGTCGTGCTTGCCGCTCTTCAGGAAGCGGGGATTCTGACCGACGGCCTCCGCCCGCGAGTAGCCCGTGACGGCCTCGAATGCCGGGTTGACGTACACGATCGTCCCCTGCGCGTCGGTGATGAGCACCTCCTCCGCAGCCTGCTCGATGGCCGTCGTCAACCGTTCGCGATCCGCTTCGGCAAGCTTTCGGTCGGTGATGTCCTCCATGGCGCCGATCATGCGGACCGGCGTGCCTCCCGGGTCCCGGCTGATGATGCCCCGGTCGACGACGGTCGCAAACGTGCCGTCCCCCCGGCGGAAGCGATACTCGTCGCTCCAGGTGTCGCCGCCTGCGCCGATCGCAGCGTGGATGCGTGTCTCGACCCGGGCGAGATCCTCCGGATGGATTCGCCGAGTCCAGGACTCTATCCCGGGCTCGATCTCATGGGCGGGATGACCGAATACGAGCGTGATGTTCTCGTTCCAGGCCAGGGTATCCGTCTCGAGATCCCAGTCCCAGATGACGTTGAACGTCGCGCGGATCGCCAGCTGGAACCGCTCCAGGCTCAGCCGGAGGGCCTCTTCGGCCTGCTTGCGCTGTGTGATGTCCGTGTGGGTGCCGGTCATCCGGACGGCCAGACCCGAGGCATCCCGCTGGGAGACCTTCCCTCGTGCCAGGGTCCACCGGTACTCGCCCGATCGGGTCCGCAGGCGCTGCTCGATCTCGAAAAGGGGGGTCCTCCCGGCCAGGTGATCCTCCAGCGAGGCTTGGGTGCGGGAGAGGTCCTCGGGGTGAACCATCTGATTCCACGAGGTCACGGTGGCGTCGAACTCGTCGAATGCGTATCCGAACATCTCGCAGCCGCGTGGGCTCAGGAACACCTGGCCGGTCAGCATGTTGACGTCCCAGATCCCGTCGTTCGCTCCCTCCATCGCGAAGCGAAGGCGCCTCTCGCTATCCCGGAGCGCATCGGCCGCGCGACGGAGCTCCGTCACGTCCTGGACAGTGCCGTTCAGCTTCAGCGGCGTACCGTCGGGTCGACGGATGAGCTCCCCACGGCCCTGGACCACTCGAACGTTCCCGTCCGGGCGAACGATGCGAAAATCCCGCTCGACGGGGTTCAGTCCCGACCAGCCCGCTCGAACCCATTCCTGCATCGAGGAACGATCCTCGGGATGTACGAACGCGAGGAAGGACGCTGGCGTGACCAGGCAGGTCTCTGGGGGCACCCCGAAGATCCGATACGCCTCTTCGGACCAGCGGATCGCGTCCGTGCCCACCTCCGAGGTCCATGTCCCGATGTGCGCGATGCGCTGGGACTCGGAGAGCAGGTAGTCGCGCTCGCGCAGGGCATCCTCGGCATGCTTCCGATCGGTGATGTCCCTGGCTCCACCGACGAGGCCGACGACTCGCCCATCGGGGGCGCGAAACGGGGCCTTCGTGGATAGGTAGACGCGGTACCCTTCGGGCGTTTGAATCGTTTCCTCGACCACTTCGGGAACTCCCGACTCCATGATCCGCTGGTCGGTCGCGGCGAGGGCGTCGCCGACCTGGGCGTCTGGGTAGATCTCCCGATCCGTCTTCCCGATGACCTCTTCCAGTGACTTGCCAGCCACCTGGAGAGTCGCCGGATTGGCGAAGGTCCAACGCCCTTCCCGGTCCTTCAGGAAGATGGGCTCGGGAATCGTGTCGGTGATCCCCTTGAGCATGGCCTGGCTCTGGACCAGCGCCGTCTCGGCATGGCGCCGCTCCGTGGCGTCGTGGATGATCGAGTGGATTAGCCTCTTCCCCTTCACGGCGACGCTGCTGCTGAAGACGTCCACGTCCCGAATGGATCCGTCAGCCCGCAGGTGGCGAAACTCGAAGTGGACGCGCTCAAGCGACCTGGCCTTCTCCATCTCCCGGGCGACGTCGTCGGGCGAGAGGGTATTGATGTCCTGGATGTTCATCCGCACGAGGCGTTCCCTGGGCCAGCCGTAAAACTTCGCGGCGGCCTGGTTGGCATCGACGATGCGTCCAGTCTCGGGATCGATGAGGAGCTTGGCCGCCGCGTGGCGCTCGAACAGGTCCCGGAAGAGTGCTTCGCTCTCGCGGAGTTCCGCCGTCACCCGCTTCTGGGAGCGGCCGCCCGCGAGTGCCGCCAGTCCGATGATCGCGAGCAAGAGCCCGGAGACCACGAGAATGGTGGTGTCGGTTCGGACGTGCTGTCGCATCCCAGCGTCGAGACCTCGGTCGATGGCCGCCTCGGCGGCGCCCGCCTGCTGCTCGAGCGCGAGAAACGCAATCCGCATGGAGGCGTCCTGCGCAGGGCTCGACTCGGGGCCGGGACGGTGCGTGGAGAGAGCCGAGCGAAAGGTCTCCACGGCCGTCGCCAGGCGGGCCATCTGCTCGGCATGCGAACCCAGGCCTCCCGCCAGGGGCATCTTGGCTTCGAACTCCTCTTGCACGCGCGTCGCCTGCCGGAGCGATGAGACGGCCTGCCCGAGGAGCGCCAGTCCCTGTGCGCGATCGAACGGGCCCCCCAGCCGTCCCGCAAGTGCGACATGCACGTATCCATTGGCCAGGTCCACGCGAGCATGTCGCAACAGGGTCTGTTGCTTGGTGAACGTGCTGGCAAACCTCGCATGGCGGCCGTGGCTCCAGACCAGGGCGGCCGAAACTGCCGCAGCCGCAAGCAGCGTGATCCAAACCCAGGCCATCGGGGTGACCCGCGGCCCCTTCTTGCTCATTTCGTCCCCAATGTGTTCTGGGTCATCATCGTCCCTGCAAAGGGATCTCCGCGGAAGTCGCACCGGACGGAAGTTCGTCGGGCCCCATGCCAAACTCCTCCATCAGGAGCCGGTGCGCGGAGGTTCCGACGATGCGCTTCAACTGACGGTTCCAGGCGTCTCGAAGGTCCTCATCCGAGCGACGGAATGCAGCCGCCCCTAACCCCGTGTGCCGGTACTCGTCGGACGTTGGAGGAGTGAATGGCAGCGCGGCCTCGGTGAGCCCCAGTTGCTGCCGCTGTCCCATGTGGCGGATTGCCGGGGATGACAGGGCGAGACCCGCCGCCAGGCCCGACTCGATGGCCACCCTCCCCGTGAGCGCGTCAGGGACGACGACGATCTGGGCGTCGGAAACCCCAAGCCCTCGGATCATCGATTCCTCGATCGAGCCGCGCAAGGTCGCGATCTTGAGACGCGGCATCCGGACGAAGTCCTCGTAGGCGCTCAGCCCGTGTGGATTCCCCTTCCGCACCAGGAGCCCCTGCCGGACCCGGAATGTCGGCTCGGAGAAGCTCGCGCGCTGGGCTCGCGCGGGCGTGATGAACATGCCGGCCACGATCACGTCGAAGCGCCCCTCCTCGAGCTGGTCGAGAAGGGACCCGAAGTCGGCCTGTACCCATTCGATGCGCGGGATTTCCAGTCCTGCGACGACCTTTCTCGCCACCTCGGCTTCCTCGCCGGTGAGCTGGCCCTTAGAGTCGAGGAAGACGTAGGGTGCCTCTATCGCGTACCCAATCCGGATGAGGCCCTCCCGACGGATTCGCGCCAGCGCTCCTTCACTCGACTGGCGGCTCGTCGCCAGCCACCCGGCTACACCGACGAGCGAGAGGCCGCCGATGGCCGCCCAGGCGCGGCGTCCTAGCATCGGGACCTCGGCGGGGATCGAGGTGCCTCGGCGCTATCGATTCCGCGGGACACCGTGGCTGTCACGAGATGCCTCCTCCGCCCTGAACAGAAAGAGGACGGCCTCCTGGATGCTCGATTCTACGGGAATCGGAACGAGTACTGCCGGCTTCTCGGGGGCACCCATGCGGGTTGGGCTCGAGAGGACCCCGATGGCCGACGCGAACGGGTCGATCCAGGCGCAGCGGGCAGTCCCACCGACCATCGGGCACACGATCGCCTCTCGTGGTGAGGCCTCGGCCCCTCGACTCCAGGAACGGCGGAGCAAGATCCAGAAGGCATGATGAGCGGCTGGATTTCGGGGTGTCGTCGCCCGGCGAGGATGCGCCTCATTGGCGGAGGGCCAGGTTCTCGAGGACGACATTGCGTCGAGGGCGCGTGGCCGTGAGGTACGTAGGCAGGACGGCACGAGAGGCGGAGTACCGAGCCGGGGCGAATCCCGGCCCTGGAACGAATCGTCATTGTTCCAGGGCGGACGGTGTCCTGGCGAACGACAGACCCAAGTTACGCTTGACGTAACGCATAACGGATGACAGACTCCCCTGTCGTGATCGCCAGCCACCGGGACAAGCGAACGCGCGCATTTGCAGAAGGGAAGCGGGTCAAGGCGTTCGACGGGATTCAGCGGAAAGCCGAGATGAAGCTCGACCAGTTGGACGCAGCGTCCGCGATCGGGGATTTGGACCTTCCTGGCAACCGGCTCGAGGCGCTGAAGGGAGACAGGAAAGGGCAGTACAGCATCCGGATCAACGATCAATGGCGGATCTGCTTCGCGTGGCCGGACGGATCGCCGGGGCCGACCGATGTCGAGATCGTCGACTACCACTGAGAGGTGAGACATGAAGCGCAGTGCGATTCACCACGGCGAGCATCTCGCCGAGCAGCTCGAAGAACTGGGGATGAGTGCCGCCGAGCTTGGGCGGCAGCTCGGGGTCCCGACCAACCGGGTGACGGCCATCCTGCATGGCCGGCGCTCCATCACGGGCGACACGGCGCTGCGCCTGGGCCACTTCTTCGGGAACAGTCCGCAGTTCTGGCTCAATCTACAGGCGCTCTACGACCTGCGAACAGCGGAGAGGAAGGTCGGGGGAAAGATCAACTCCCTCCCGACGCTGAGCGCAGCAATGCGTCGCCGATCGACCGTCGCGGCCTGACAACCGTCTCCCGTATGTCTCCCGGACGCTGGGAGAAACCTGGGGAAGGGTGGGGAAGCTCGGGGAACAGGATCGAAGATTCAACCAACGGCAACGACGGGTGAATCGACGGAAAGGCGTGGACTGTCGCATGGTTGAAGTTCACTCATCGTCAAAGTTAAAATCCCCTTTCCCGCTCCAGTACAGCCCCGACAAACCCCAGGTTTGTCGGGGCATTTTTCTAGGGTACCGCCGGCGCACGACAGCGGGTGCCGTCAGGTTGCCGCCCGGGCGTCCCTCCGTTGGCACCCAAGGCCTCGTTCGCCTCAGGACTTCGCTGACAAATACCCCTGTGGCGTGCCCTGGAAACAACAGCGAGTCATGAGCGAGAAGCTGATGTTCATCGAGAAGCCGATCCTGGAGTTCCTCGAGATCGATCGGGAAGCCGCGCTCGACATGCGGACCGATGGGGATCGGCTGATCATCTCGCCCGTCCGGAAGGGACAGAAGGAGCGAGTCCGGGCGGCACTGCAGCGTGCTCTCAAGGCCCACGACGACACCATCAACGAGCACGAAGACCTGCTCATCGAACTCCGGGCCCTTCGCAAGACCCCCGAGGGCCGGGCCACCCTGAGCGAGCGAACGGCCATCGAGCACCGACTCGCTCGCATCGGTGCCGTTCAAGGCCCCAGGGCCCGTTACAAGGGCGCTCGAAAGAACACTCGACGTTCGCCGGTGCGCTGCCATCAACAATCTCGAAGCCCTGCGTAGAGCCGCGTGATGGAGAGACCATGAGCCCCGGCCAGCCGGCCCTGCCGCCCACCTTCGAGGGCTTCCCCTACCTCATCACGCGCATCGGTCACACGCCGCTGAGGCACGTTTCCCTGCTGCCCGATGATTGGCTCGACACGTGCCTGTGCATCGGACACGACGATGCCGTCTACCTCTGGCCGGAGGGTTCGGAGCTCAGGAGCACCCCGTCCGTGGCCGGCATCCCGGTGACGGAACGCCTCGCGCCGCCGGTGGAGATCCATGAGACCGCGGAACTGCTCCCACGCAGCCGCGCCCTGGAGGAATTCATCGAACAGGTCGGCCCGAAGGGCGGCTTCCTGGTCGGCGACGGCCTCGAAGGTGGACGCCGCGCCAGGCGACGTCAGGCGCCTTTCCGCACGCGACACGGGTGTCCCGTCGAGCCTGGTGCGTTGCGCCGCCTGCGGCTGGTTCGCAGGGGACATCCTGGCGGTAGCCGGGGAGGGGAACGGCGACATGACGCCCCGGGTGATCCGCATCCGCTGCAAGTGCGAGAACTGGAACCGGTGCGCGCGATGTGGAGGGCCGCTTGCCGATGGGAGGTTGTCGGCCTACGAGTACGACGTGGCGCTCGGCAAGGTGCTGTACCGGGCGGCGTACTCGGGGCTGGGGCACCAGTACGACCATGGAGCGGCCCCCTCTCGCGTGGTGCAACCCCGGGTCCGTGCGCTGCCGTAGGTGCTGTCGGGGAACGATGCCGACTGATTCCTTGCTCGCGAGGTCCACAACCTGATGAACCCGTACGACGTCCATCGCCTCTGGTCGTGGTTCCCGGCGCTGGGCATCACCTTCGGCCGACACATCTTCATGCGGGACCCGGGAAGCGTGCTGACCCTCGCCCACGAGCGGGTCCACGTCCGGCAGCAGGCGGAGCACCCGGTCTGGTTCTGGGTGAGCTACCTGCTGCTCCTGCCCCTCGGCTGGAACCCGTGGCGCATGCGCTGGGAGGCCGAGGCGTACGCCGTGCAGGTTCGCGCAGGTCACCCGGTGGAGGGCGTTGCCCGCGTGATCGCGGGGCCGATGTACGGATGGTGCTGCCGCCGCAAGGCGGCCGAGGAAGCGGTCCGGAAGTTCCTGTAGGCAGACCGCCCAAAGGTGATCGCCTGGGGTCGTGGATCACGCCCCATCCGGGTTCGGGTGTTTTCCCGAGCCTCAACCCGGATTCAATCTCCGCTGGATGGGGATCTCTCCCAATATCGGCCGCCCGCCGGATGAAGCACACTCCTCATCAGAAAGGGAGCAAACACCATGACGACCATCAACGGCGGAACGGCAGTCCAGGGCGGCTACTACCTCTCGAAGTCGAACTGGGAAATCTTCCCCGTCGAGAAGGACGGGCAGAAGCTCCCAGGCGCCGCCTCCGAGCACTACGTGAAGCTCAACACCGCAGCGGCCCTCATGCTCATGCCGGTGCTTGGCGGCCTCATGGTGGTGTTCCTCCCCTTCATCGGCCTCTACCTGGCGGCGAAGACGGCGGTCAGCGGAGTGGCGGGCGCGTTCAACCGCTCGGCGAAGGACCTCGGCGCGACCATCACCCCGGGCTGGGCTCCTGGCGCCGCGCACATGACCGGCAAGGCCACCGATACGAAGGCGGCCGGTGAGTCGAAGGCGGGGGAGCAGGCGCTCGAGGAACTGAAGAAGGAGATCGAGGAGAAGCGGAAGGCGTAGCGCGAGGTCTCCCGACACGGGGCGGGGGAAGGATCCGCCGATGGTCATCAAGGTCAACCGCGCACCGGTGATGACCCTGTGGGCGGCAGTCGTCGCCGAGCGACTCGGCTTCGACCAGGACGAGGCGCTCACCATCGGGCAGGCCGTCGCGGGGCTGAACGCGTACGCCAAGGGCGTACGCCTCGGCATCTGCACGCCCGAGCCGGAGAGCGTGAAGGAGGAACGGGGGAAGCTCCCGCCCGAGAAGGTCCTGCACGTCGACGTCCTGCACCGCGCGGTCCCGATGGTCCGGATGGAGCACGGGCTCCGGGCCCTCGAGAAGGACAAGCAGGTCTCGCCGTCGAGCGTCCGGAGGTATCTCGAGCCCAGGTTCGGCGGCGCGTTGCCCGACGTGAAGGCGGCCATGGAGCAGCTCGCGGCGGCGTTCCCGCCAGAGGAGTCGAGGCAGCGGGGTCATGAGCTCTACGAGAACTTCCGGCCGGTCGTTCCAGCCGGTGTGCGCGGGTGGGGTGCACCGGGGGATCTCGACCTCGAGAAGATTCGTGGGCTGGCCAGGACGAAGTGACGAGGAGCCCCGGTGGCCTGTTCGGAGCCCCCGAAGCGTCCCACGGGAGCCATCCGCAGGGCCTCTGATACGGGCACCCCTGAGCTGCCAACCACGCACGGGGTACCCGACCCCGGCAACGATGGCCCGCAGCACCCCGGTCGCCGTCCTCACGAAGTTCACCTCCGCCTGCTCGTCGCGGTGGAGGTCCACCACCTGGACGGTGGGCACCTTGAACGGCTTGGCGAGCGCCGCGTAGGTGGCCCACTTCTCCGCGCTGGTCATGGTGTTGCTCCTCGGGCGCATCGACCCATGAAGTCCAGACTCCCCCGCCTGGTTCACCCGAAGAGGCTAACCCAAGCGACCCAGCGTTCAGGGGATTGCTTCATCTGCACGGAAGGTGAACCGTGCGCCGGGGGGAGCCTCCATGTCCGCTGGTTCGGCGAGAGCCGTAGGCCGCGTACGGTGTGCCCGCTGGCGCAGCCAGCAATCCCCTCTCTCGTTCCTCTCGGCCGTGCAAGACCAACGCGGGCGCCCGCCCGCAGAAGGAGAGCCATGAAGCGAGTTCGTCGGCAGGCTGTGCTTGCGGCATCCCTGCTCACGGTCCTGATGTTCCCGATCGCTGGAGCGGCAGGGACGAACCCACCTGCCTACTCGGGGTCGGTGACCATCCCGGCCTGCTACAAGCAGTTGAGCGGTGGGTTCCGCATCGTGACGCCCTGGTTCCCCCGAGACTGCGATCCGACCGCGCTCGGGTACCCGGCAGAGGAGAACATGATCCCCGGTCTCACCTGCACGGCAGGGGGGGCATTCGACTGCAAGTCCAACGAACTCTTCATGAGCATCAACACCGTCGGACCACAGGGGCCCGTCGGGCCTACGGGTCCGCAGGGGCCGAAGGGAGATCCTGGAGCACAGGGCCCGAAGGGCGATACCGGGGCAACTGGAGTACAGGGGAAGGAGGGTCCGCAAGGCATCCCAGGGCCGGCGGGGCTCGTGTGGCGAGGCACCTGGAACGCCGGGACGGCCTACGCCGTCAATGATGCGGTCGAGTACGGCGGGTCCGCGTTCGTCGCCATCGCCCCGACTTCCGGTGTCTGGGCCGGCGCGGACTGGTCGCTGCTTGCAGGGCAGGGAATCCAGGGTGTGCCAGGGCCGCAGGGAGTGCCGGGGCCGCAGGGAGAGCCGGGGCCACAGGGCCTGTCGGGTGTCGACGGAATCAACGGAGTGGACGGGCTACCTGGCCCTGCCGGACCCATCGGGCCCCAGGGACCGCAAGGGTTGAAGGGTGACACCGGGCCAACCGGGCCAACCGGGCCAACCGGGCCCGTCGGGCCGGCTGGTTCGGGCATCGCCACGGTGGACGTCGAGCGGCGCGTCTACTCCCTCCGGACCGCCGCCGGAGTGCTGCTCGGCAGGTTCTTCGAGGCGGAGAACGTCGGCACCGTGACCGAGGTCATCGAAACGATCGACTCGGGCCCGGGCGGAACCGGCGCCACGCAGAAGTATCCGGGCAGAACGGCCGTCCCGGAAGTCGTGCTGAGGCGCGGGTTCTCGACCAGCACCGCCCTTTCTGAATGGCGGGACCTGGCCGTGACCAGTGTCGCCTCCGCCCAGCAGGACGTGACGCTCGAGCTGGACCAGGGTTCGGGAGTCGTCGCGAGCTGGACGCTGGCACGGGCATGGCCGAGCTCGTACCTGACGGCCCCCGCCCTCCCCGGCGTCGCGATGCCGATCGAGGAGCTCAAGATCGCCACCGATGAGATGACGCGCGTCGTGGCACCTGCGTCGACGCCCCGGCCCGATAGACGCTACGTCTTCGGCCTCGAGGTGGAAGGCAGGCTGTCCGTCCTCTTCGCATCCGGGAGCGGGCTCGGGTCCACGAACGAGGTCGTGGACCACAGAATCATCGCCGACGGGCGGGAGGTCATCCACAAGATCGCAGGGCGCCTGAGCTGGGGCAATGTCACGTTCACCTGCGAAGGCCCCTGCCCACGCGTGCTCGCGGACTGGCGGAAGCAGGTCGTCGACGGCCAGATGAACCTCGCCAGGGTGCCCGTCGCCTGGGTCACCCTCCTCGACGGGCCCACGGTCATCGGTCGCTGGCAGCTCACCAACTCGTGGCCGTTGTCCATGGTCCTCGCGACGGAATCTGGCGCGGATCTCGAGAAGTTCGTGATCGCTACCGAGGGTGCGGTGCGGGTACCCTAGTCCCGCAATCTGCAGGTCGGCGGGCGGTCCTGGCGACGGGCCGCCCGCTCATGCACCCGGATTCATGGCCTCCTGCGCCATCCCCTTGAAGTCCTCCCTGGCCGGTCTTGGGTGTCCCCCGAGGAGCGGCCATCGCGAGGCAGAGCGCGGCGTATGGAATGCCTTGGCAGACCTGGTGGCCGACAAGCACGCGGGCACCACCACGACGATCGAGCGCCTCCGCGAACGCAGTTCCGCTCGGGTACCCGCTGGGGATCGAGGATTCAATCGACCGTGACGACGGGCGAGATCGACGGAAGGGGCGCAGCGCGGACGGCCCGGCGGTCAGCTACTAGTCATGAACTCAAACAAGTAATTGACCAACGGCATCTTCCCGCGGTAGATCGGCGCATCCCCCCCCCGCGATACGGAGCACCATGAGCATGAACAACGTGAACCTCGCGACGGTCGGCGCGCTGATGGAGCGCGCGAAGGCCGATCCGAGCGCCGTCCGGTTGCAGAAGCGCGTCGAGGGCAGCTGGAGCTCCGTCGACGGGACTCCACAGTTCTCGGCGGCGGTCGTCCACGGCGACCGCAAGCCCACCCTCACCGCCGACATGGCGCCGCCCT
>DAIEMM010000481.1 GCA_027349605.1 Anaeromyxobacteraceae bacterium | reverse complement strand
AGCTCCCCCTCGGGCACCCCGGCCTCGCGGGCCCGCTCCGGGTGGAAACGCCCGGGGCGCGCGTCCTCGTCCAGCACCCAGCCCACCGAGGTGATGCGGTGGTGCGTGGCCCAGGGGCGGAGCGTCGCGCCGTCGCGCCGGATCTCGTCCCCCGGGTTCACCTCGTGGATGCGGACCTCGAAGGCCAGGGGGTCGGTTCCGCGGAGCAGCAGCTCCTCCAGGAAGGGCCGCGCCGGCGCCGGGCCGTACACGTCGAGGGGCCGCCCCCTCCCCAGCATGGAGAGGGTCCGCACGAAGCCGATGGCCCCGATGTAGTGGTCGGCGTGGAAGTGGGTGAAGCAGATGGCGGTGACGTCGAAGCCGGTCCCGAACCGGATCATCTGGCGCTGGGTGCCCTCGCCGCAGTCGAACAGGTAGTGCTCGCGCCCGTGGCGCACCGAGAGCCCGGAGAGGTTCCGGGTGGCGGTGGGCATGGCACCCGAGGTGCCGAGGAAGGTGAGCCGGAGCACGTCCCGAGCCTACTCGATCGGGCAGCCGAGCTGCGCGGCGAGTCGCACGCCATTCCTGGGCATCGGCAGGATGCGGGTCGCGGCGCGTGCACGGCGGAGCGCGGCGCAGGCCTCGCCCCGATGCCCCTGCCGCGCCAGCGCGATCGCCGCCGTGATGGGGAACTCCGGGTTGCCCGGATCGAGCGCCTCGGCGGTGCGGATCTCCTCCAGACCGGATGCCAGGTCCCCCGTCGCCAGGAGCGCCATCCCCAGGATGTTCCGGGTGATCGGGTCGTCCGGGCGGAGCGCCACGGCGCGTCGCGCCTCGTCGAGGGCCTCCGGGTACCGCCCCAGCATCCTCAGGGCCGCCGACCGGTTCACCCGGAGCAAGGTGTTCTCCGGCGACGCCCGCAGTCCCCGGTCCAGGACGGAGACCGCCTCGGCCACACGCCCGGTCTCGATGAGGAGGGCGCCGAGATTCGTCGCCACGTCCGTCACCAGGGTCACCGTGCGGGCGGACCTCCAGGCCTTGCGAAGCTCGGCTTCCGCACCGGCCAGGTCGCCCTTCTGCCGCAGCGCGATGGCCAGGTTGATCTGGATCCGCTCGCTGTCCGGCGTGGCGGCCCTCGCTTCCCGGAGGAGCGTGACGGTGGAGCCCCACGTCTGCGCTCGCCCGTAGGAGGAGACGCCCAGGGCCGCCAGGACGAGGAGGAGCAGCGCCACCCCCGGCCGCGTTGCCCGGGGACCGAGCATCCGGCGCAGGAGCGCATCCGCACCCACCGTCACCGCGAGGAACGGCCCCAGCGAGGCGAGGTACACCCGGTGCTCGACGGCCAGGTCGAGCAGGGGGACGAGGCTGGAGGTCGGGGAGACGACGACGAACCAGAACAGGATCCCGAAGGCGCAGAGCCGCTCCGGCGCCGGGTCGCCCTCCCCGCGCTCCGCACGCCTCCAGAGCCAGAGCGCGAGCGCGACGAACCCCAGGAGCCCCGCTCCCGCGAGGAGCACCGCCGCGTCGACTCCCAGGCTCGGCTGGAACCCCCGGTCGAAGGCGAAGCCCTGCGGCCAGGCGAGGAGCCTCAGGTAGAGCCACTGCACCCGGAGCTGGGTGAGGAGGTACTGTCCTGGCGAGAGCGGCGTCGCGGTGAACCCCGCCCCGCCCGCCGGGCTCGCCTCGAACGAGGCGAACTGCAGGGTCGCGCTCCAGGCGGCGAGCGCGATGACCGGCGAGGCGAGGACGAGCGCCCGGATCACCCGCCTCGCCACCGCCCGCCCTCCCCGCTCGCCGGCGGGGGCCAGCGTCGCCTGCTCGAGCACGAAGGCAGCGGGCGCCGTGATGGCGATGACCTTGGCTCCCATGGCGAGCACCCAGCCGACGACCCCACCGGCCCAGGCGACGAGCCCGGGCCAGGCCATCCACCGGGCGGCCGCGACGTCGAGGAGCAGGAGCGACGCGAGGTAGAGGAGGGAGGCGAGGACCTCCGCGCGCTGGGAGATGTACGCGACCGACTCGGCCTGGATCGGGTGCAGGGCGAACATCGCGGCCACCGCCAGGGCCACCCCTCCGGCACGCGGGTAGCCGACGCGCAGGAGGACGCGGCGCAGGAAGGCGTAGGCGAGGACCGTCGCGATCAGGTGGAAAAGGAGGCCGGTCAGGTGGAACCGGGCGGGATCGAGCCCCGCCGCCCGCAGGTCGACGGCGTAGGACACCTGCGTGAGCGGACGGGAGACGCCCAGCATTCCGGGCAGCGACGGGAGGTGGTGGGCGTCCGGGGCCCGGAGCGCCCCGTTCCGCTCCACGGTCACCTGGTCGTCGAGGACGAAGCCCCCGCCCAGCGACGGCGCGTACGCCAGCGCCGTGGCGGCGAGGAGGGCGGCAAGGCCGAGTCCAGGGGCGGCGAACGCCAGCACCTTCCTGTCCGGGACCATCGATGCCCCCTCCGTCACTCGATCGGGCAACCGAGCCGCGCCGCCCGGGCCGCGGCGTCGCGGGGAAGGGGAAGCACCTTCGTCGTGGCCCGGGCCCGGCGATAGGTCGCGCAGGCTTCCTTCCTCTGCCCCGCCAGCTCCAGGGCGATCGCCGCGGTGACCGGATAGTCGGGATTTCCCGGGTCGAGCGCCTCGGCGGCGGCGAACTCGGCGATCGCGCCCTTCGCGTCCCCGGTCACGAGGAGCGCCACGCCGAGCATGTTGCGAAAGAGGGGGTTCCAGGGTTCGGTCCCGGCGGCGATGCGGGCGTCGACGAGGGCTTCCGGGTACCGCTTCAGCATCCCGAGCGCGGTGGAGCGGTTCGACCAGAAGCCCGGGTCGTTGGGCCCGTAGGGAAGGGCGCGGTCGAGGACGGCGAGCCCCTCGGCCGGACGCCCGGTCGCGATGAGCAACGCCCCGTGGTTGAGGGCCAGCATCACCACGCCGTGGGGCTCCCTCACGAAGGTCCAGGCCTTCCGGAAGACCGCCTCCGCCGCGGGCACGTCGCCCGACCGTCCCAGGACGGTGGCGAGGTTGATCACGATCCGCGAGCTCGTGGGGTCGACGGCCATGGCCTCCCTCCAGATCCCGGCCGGGGAGGTCCAGACCTGGGACCGGGACCGCAGCGCGGCTCCCAGCGGCAGGAGGGCGGCAAGCGCGAGAGCGGCCGCCGCGATCCGGGCGTTTCGCGGTGCGAGCCGGCCGAAGAGGAGCGCGTCCACCGCCACCACGCAGGCCAGGAACGGCCCGATCGACGCGAGATAGACGCGATGCTCGACCGCGAGGTCCATCACGGGGACGACGCTGGACGTGGGGGAGAGCACCACGAACCAGAAGAAGATCCCGAAGGCACCGAGCCGGAGGGCCGGCGCATCCCCTCGGCTCCGCTCGGCGCGCGCCCACATCCAGAAGGCGAGCACCACCGCGGCCACCACTCCGATCGCCGCCGCGGCAGCGGCCGGATCGAGCGTCCGGCTGGCCCGGAACGGATGGTCGATGGACAGCCCGGCCGGCAGGACGAGGAGCCGGAGGTAGAACCACTGCACCCGGAGCTGCGTGAGCAGGTACTGCCATCCGGAGAGAGGGGTCGCCGCGAATCCCGCGCCCCCGTTCGGCGAGGCCTCGAACGCGGCCAGCTGCAGGATCGCGCTCCAGGAGACGAGGGCCGCGAAGGGCAGGGAGAGCACGGCACCGCGGACACCTCGCCGGGCCGCCGCGCGCCAGCCCCGCTCCCCGGCGGGCGCCAGGACGAGCTGGCTGGCCAGGAACGTCCCCGGGAGGCTCATGGCGATGGCCTTCGCCGCCATGGCGAAGATCCAGGTGACGACGCCGCCGGCCCACGCCGCGATCCCCTTCCATCCCGGAGAGCGCCGCGCCGCCACGTCGAGGAGGATGAGGACCCAGAGGTACAGGAGGCTCGCGAGCACCTCCGAGCGCTGGGAGACGTAGGCCACCGACTCCATCTGGATCGGGTGGAGCGCGAAGAGGGCGGCGATCACCAGCGCCACGCCGCCGGGACGTGCATGCCCCACCCGGGTGAGCAGCCGGCGCAGGAAGACGAAGACCGTTGCCGTCGCGAGGAGGTGCAGGAGGAGGCTGGTGCGGTGGAAGCGGCGGGGATCGAGGCCTTGCCGGAGGTCGAGGGCGAAGGTCACCGAGGTGAGCGGGCGGCCGGTGCCGAGCATCTCCTTCGGCCCGGGGAGGAGCGCCGCGTCCGGACGTCGGAGCTCGGGGTTCCACACGATCACACGGTCGTCGTCGAGGACGAATCCACCGCCGAGGGTGGGCTGGTAGGCCACCGCGGTGACGACGAGCAGGAGGGCGAGCCCCAGCCAGGGCGCGACGCGTCCCGTCGCCTGGCTGTCGAGCTTCATCCCCGCCTCCGCATCCTGGTTCCGGCTACGACGAGGCCGAGGTATACCGCGCGATGGCCCGCAGCCAAACCACCCGTGCGGAGGCGACGAAGGCCAGCGACCCGGCCACCGCCGCCACCACCGCCAGCGGCCGGATGCGCCCTAGCAGGGCCTCGGCCGGGAAGGTGGTCATGAGGGCGAGCGGGACGACCACCGTGAAGAGGAAGCGCCAGAACCCGGTGAAGACCGAGACCGGCCAGCGGGCCGCGTCGAAGATGGACAGGAAGAGGAAGGACAGGTTGTCGACCTTGACCACGAAGAAGGCCGCCGACACCACCAGGATCCAGAGCGAGTAGAGGACGGCCACGGCGCAGAGGGTGAGGAGCAGCGCCGACGAGACCCGGGCCAGGCCCGGCGCCGTCCCCATCCGGGAGAAGGCCCAGGCGATGACGCCCGCGCCGGCGGCCACGTCCACCACGTGCCAGGGCGCGAACTTGGCGGTCGAGACCAGGAACTGGGCGTCGGCCGGCTTGAGGAGCACCAGGTCGAGCGTCCCCTTCCGGATGTGCTCGACCACGCTGGCGAGCGACGGGTTCACCGCCCCCTCCAGCACGCCCTTCATGGCCAGGAACCAGCCCATCACCACCAGGGCCTGGTCGAAGTCCCAGCCGGCCACCCGGTCGCGCGTGCCGTAGACGACCAGCAGCGGGACCACCGCCCAGGCCATCCAGAAGAAGGACATGGCTCCCTGGACCAGGAAGTCGATGCGGTACTGCATGGAGGTCTGGAGCGAGGCCCGGAACTGGACGGCCAGCAGGCGGAGGTAGCGCACCATCCAGGACTCCTAGCCCCCGAAGGCGGCGAAGCGCCGCGTGCCGAGCCGCCACATCCCGGCCGCCACGCCGAGCAGGAGCAGCACGAAGGCCTGCTGCGCGCCCAGCTGGGCCAGCGCCTGGGAGCGGGTGAGCCCGCCCGTGACCAGCTCCACCGGGAAGGCCAGCATGTAGCGGAAGGGAAGGAACCAGGAGACGTCGTTCACCCATCGTGGATAGAGCTCGAGCGGGACCAGGTATCCGGAGAAGATCCCGAAGAGGCCGAGCCAGACGTCGAAGAGCGAGGTGGCCGACTCGAACCAGAAGGCCAGGCAGCCCACCGCCGCCATGGCCAGGTAGGTGATGAGCCAGGCCGAGAACACCGTCACCGGGAAGAGGGCGAGCAGCAGCGGGTCGTGGGTGACGTGCTTCCCTCCCAGGATCCACAGCGCGAGGAGCGCCACCGGCAGGGACACGGCCAGGCGCACCGGCATGGCGGCCACGTTCTCGGCGGCGTAGGCCACCAGCGGGTGGACCGGGCGCAGCATCCGGAAGGCCAGCGTCCCCTGCCGGATCTCGAAGTTCAGCTCCCAGACCACCCAGGCCCCGGTCATGAGCCGGACCACCAGGGCGGCCAGGTAGTAGGCGGCGAAGTCGGCCTGGGTGAAGCGTCCCACCGGGCCGTCCCGCGCCACCGCGCTCCACAGCGCCAGCATGACGAGCGGCATGTTGGTGGAGAGCAGCCAGACCAGGAACTCGACCCGGTAGGCGACCGCCTCGGAGAAGCCCACCCGCAGCAGGGTGGGCGCGGCGCGGAGCGTGCGGCGCATGCTCAACCGTCCGACAGCCAGCGCTCGAAGGGCGCGAAGCTCGCGTCCCGGCCGAGGAAATCCCGGACCAGCTGGGCCGCCGGCTTCGACCCCCCCGGCTCCAACACCGCCTTCCGGTACCGCCGGGCCGTCCCGGTGGCGAGGAGTCCCTCCTCCTGGAAGGCCGAGAAGAGGTCCTTGGCGATGACCAGCGACCACATGTACGTGTAGTAAAGGGCGGAGTAGCCGTCGAGGTGGCCGAAGGACTCGTGGAAGAAGGTCCCGGGCACGTGCCGGAAGGGCGTGTACCGCTCCATCAGCTGGGCCACGAGGCCGGTGGTGTCGAGCCCCTCCGGGTCGCGCCGGTGCAGCTCCAGGCTGACCGCGGCGTAGAACATCTGCTGTCGGACCGTGAGCCCCTTGCCGAATTCCTCCGACGCGTCGAGCCGCCGCACCAGGTCCTCGGGGATGGGCTCGCCGGTCCCGACGTGGCGGGCGAAGCGCCGGAGCACCGCCGGGTCCCGCACCCACTCCTCGAGCAGTTGCGACGGCGCCTCGACGAAGTCCCACTCGGTGGCCACGCCGGAGTGGGCGCTCCAGCGGGTGTGGCCGCCCAGCACGTGGTGGAGGAGGTGGCCGAACTCGTGGAGGAGGGTGCGCACCTCGGAGAGGTCGAGGAGCGCCGGCGCGTCGCCGGGCCGGGGGAAGTTGCAGACCAGGACGCCCTCGGGCAGCCGGCGTCCGGCCTGGCCGTTCACGCGGGTGAACTGGGCGAAGTGCCGGTACTTGCCCTCCCGCGGGTGCATGTCGAGCCAGATGCGGCCGAGGGCGCGGTCCCCCTCGACCACGTCGAAGGCCTCCACGTCCGGGTGCCAGGCGTCCGGCACCTCGACGCGCCGGTAGGCGATGCCGAAGAGCGTCCCGGTGAGCTCGAGGATCCCGTCGCGGACCGCCCGGTACTCGAGGTACGGGCGGGCGTCCCGGGCGTCGGCGCCGAAGCGCTCGGCCTTGATGCGCTCGGAATGGAAGGCCGAGTCCCAGGGGTCGACCCGCTCCGCTCCCGGGACCTCGCGCCGCTTGCGGGCGAGCAGGTCGGCGTGGTCGCGCTGCATGCGCGGGCCGGCCGCCTCGGAGATGCGCTCGACGAAGGCGGCCGCCTGCGCCTCCCCGCCGATCATCTTGTCCTCGGTGGCGTACGCGGCCCAGCTCGGGTAACCGAGCAGCCGGGCCAGCTCGGCGCGCCGGGAGAGCATCCGCGAGAGGACCTCCAGGTTGGCCGGGTGGGCCCGCTGCCGCTGCAGGCGCCAGAGCCGCTCGCGCAGCGAGGCGCTCTCCGCCCAGGTCACCACCGCCACGTAGTCGGTGGGGTCGGTGGTGACCGTCACCATTCCGTCGGGGCCGGGGGGCCGGGCCCGCAGCCAGTCGTCCGGAAGCCCGGCCAGCTCGGCCGGCTCGACGCGCAGCTCCTTCACGTCGTCGCGGACGTTGCGCCCGAACTCCTGCCCGATGCGCACCAGCTCGTCCCGCAGCTCGCGGACCCGCGCCCGGGTGGCGGCGTCGCGGTCCACGCCGGCGCGCCGGAAGTCGCGCAGCCCCTTCTCGACCAGCCAGCGGGTGGCGGCGTCCGCCCCGGCCAGGTCGACGCGGGCCAGCGCCTCGTACAGCCCGCGGTCGAGCGAGAGCCCGGTCTGGAACGCGTCGAGCTCCTGCTCGTCGCGCTCGGCGGCGTCGCGCACCTGGGCCGACGGGTGGACGTTGCGGAGGAGGCTCGCCTCGGCCGCGGCGTTGCCCAGCTCGGCGAAGGCGTCGTCGAAGAGCCCGAGCGCCTCGTCGCGGGAGAGCGACGGCGCGGAGCGGAGCCGCTCGACCTTCTCGCCGGCGGCGCGGATCGCTTCCCGGGCGCCCAAGGTCTAGATCTCCGCCTTGGTCTCCCGGGTCATGAGGTCCACCACCGCCTGCTTGGGCGTGAGGTCCTGGTGGAGCACCCGGTAGACCACCTCGGTGATGGGCATCTCGACGTGGAGCCGGTGGGCCAGTTCACGGACCGTCCGCGCGGCCACGACGCCCTCTGCGACCTGCCCGACCTCGGCCTGGACGGCGGCGAGGGTCTGCCCCTTGCCGAGCCCGAACCCCACCCGCCGGTTGCGCGACAGGTCGGAGGAGCAGGTGAGCACGAGGTCCCCCACGCCGGAGAGGCCGGCCAGCGTCATGGGGTTCGCCCCCTTGCGCACCGCGAGGCGCGTCACCTCGGCGAGGCCTCGCGTGATGAGGGCGGCCCGCGCGTTGGCGCCGAACCCGAGGCCGTCGGACATGCCGGCCGCGATGGCGATGACGTTCTTCACGACGCCGCCGAGCTCGTTGCCGGGGATGTCGTTGGAGGTGTAGGGGCGGAACCAGCGGGTGTGGAAGGCGTCCTGCACCGACTTGGTCACCCGGTCCCAGCGACCGGCCACGGTGACCGCGGTGGGCATCTGCTGCACCACCTCGCGGGCGAAGGACGGGCCCCCGATGTAGGCCAGGTACGGGTGCATGGCCACCGGCAGCACGTCCTCGAGCACCTCGGCCATGGACATGAGGCTGCCTTCCTCGATGCCCTTCGCCGCCGAGACCACGGCGGTCCCGGCGTGGAGGTGGCGCTTCGCCTCGATGGCCACCTGGCGCATCCCGGAGCTGGGGACGGCGAAGACCACCAGTTCGGCCCCCTCGAGGGCGCGGGCCAGGACCGGGGTGGCCCCGAGCGTCGGCGGCAGCTTGATGCCGGGCAGGTAATGCGGGTTCTCGTGATCCTTCGTCACGGCGTCCAGGACCGGGACGTCGCGCCCCCAGAGCGTCACGGGGAAGCCCTTGCTGGCCAGCACCGAGGCAAGCGCGGTTCCCCAGGATCCCGCTCCGAGCACCGTCGAACGCATTGTCGCCTCCGATCGAAGGGGTTCAGTTAACCACGGACCGGCGTGCTTGCGCTCGATTCTCGCGGGATGCCCGTCGATCAGCCGACGGCGCCGGCCACCAGCGCGTCGAAGAGGCGCGGGGCGCGGCCGAGCCACTCCACCGCCGCGCGTCGAAGGCGTGGGCGGCGCGCCATGGACAGCACGAGCCGGGTCACCGCGGCGTGGCGCCGGTGGCGGGCGCGGACCGCCCGCTCCCAGGGAAGGAGCGCCTCCCGCGTCACGCCCCGGGAAAGGGCG
>DAIEMM010000436.1 GCA_027349605.1 Anaeromyxobacteraceae bacterium | reverse complement strand
CGGGTCGTGCGGTCTCGTCCGCACTAGGAGTGTACGTGGACGACGCGGAAGACCGCTGATATGTTCCCCGGCCCGATGCATCCCTGGAACCGCATCTGGCCGATCGCCGCGGCCGCTGCCTTGGCTCTCGGCGCCTGCGCCAAGAAGGCGCCGGCGGTGAAGTACGAGTCGCAGGCCGAGCAGGAGTACGCGGCCGGCGTGGACGCTCTCGACAGCCGGGACTTCCCCGACGCCCAGAAGATCCTGGAGCGGGTGCGCACCAAGTACCCGTATTCGAAGTTCGGAGCCCTGGCGGAACTGCGGCTCGCCGACCTCCGCTACGAGCAGGGCAAGTTCATCGAGGCCGCCGACGCCTACCAGGGCTTCGTGAAGATCCACCCGTCGAACCCTCAGGTCGACTACGCGGCATACCGGGCCGCCATGTCCCGCTGGGCCGACGCGCCCACGGAGTTCTTCCTCTTCCCGCCGGTGCACGAGCGCGACCTCGCCCAGATCGCCAAGGCCGCCGACGGCCTGGCCTCGTTCGTCGAGAAGTTCCCGGGCTCCCGGTACGCACCGGATGCCAGGGAGAAGCTCGCCAAGGCCCGGGGCATCCTGGCCGAGCGCGACTGGTACGCGTTCGAGTTCTACAAGAAGCGCGAGAAGTGGCAGGGTGCGGCCTTCCGGCTGGAGAAGCTCATGCAGGACTACCCGGGCAGCGCGCGCGAGCCGGAGGCGCTCTGGCAGCTGGCCGACATGTACCTGAAGCTCACCGAGCGCTTCAAGGCCCAGAGGACCCTCCAGACGCTCATCGTGAAGTACCCCACGAGCGCGCAGCGCGGGAATGCCGAGAAGCTCCTTGTCGACCTCCGAACCCGGCCTGAACACCCCGAGCTCTGGAAGACCCCCTGGTAAGGAGCTGAGGCGGCGGCGACGGTTTCGCTTCCGCACCGGCGCCCCGTACCTGGTCCCCTTCCTGGCTGCAGCGGCCGCAGCTGCCGCAGCCTGGTACTGGCGCGCCGACCTCCTGGACGCCGGGTCCGCATCGACCCTTCGGAGCCCGGAGACCCAGGTGCGCCAGGCACTCGCCGCGCAGGGGCGCGCCCACCTGGAGGACATCTACGGGTGGAAGGCGGGGGGGACGTTGGAACTCGTTCCGGTTCGCTACGAAGACGTGGTGCCGGACGTGGAGGGCAATCGCGCCACCGTGGTGGCGGTCCGCGACGCCGAGGGGAAGGCGGTGTGGCGCGACCAATCGGCCACGGTCTCGTACATCGGCCGCGAGCAGTTTCACATGAAGCCCTGCAAGATTGCCCTTTGGTGTGCCGAGGGCGACCAGTTCGCGCGCCTCCGGGCCGTCCTGCGGACCCTCTTCAGGCGCCTCGACGGCGTCCGGGGTGGGGAACCCGCCTCCGTGCTCGCGCTGGCCGCCGACGACTACAGGGACGGGGCCACCGACCGGGCTGCCCTGGAGAACCGGCTGCGCCGGGAACTCGCGTCGCCTCTCCCGGATCTGCGGGTGAGGGGATGGCAGATCCGGGTGGAGCGGGACGTGGCGGAGGTGGGGGAGGACTACGACATCGCGGAGCCAGGCGGCGACGTCCGGCACCGCCGCGCGCGCTATCGGCTGGAGCGGCGAGGCGAGCGCTGGGTCTTCACCTCAGGGCTTTGACGCGGACCGCGGGACCGCGGCGCGGCCGCCGCGGTCTCGCGGTCCGCGAACGTCCGGCACCGCATGCCGGGCACCGCATGCCGGCACCGCATGCCGCATGTCGCCCCTCCCGGGTCCCGATGGTAGACTCCCCGCCGGCGGCGGGTCCCACCGGCGACGGGGAGGAACATGGACGAGATTCTCAAGGAGAAGCTGGCGCTCGGCCGCTTCCACTACGTCCGGCGCGAGTTCGCGCGCGCCGAGCAGTATTTCACCCAGGTGGTGGAGGGGAACCCGACCTTCGCCGACGTCTACAACATGCTGGGCGTCTGCTTCCACGACCAGGGGCATTACCAGAAGGCGCAGCGGGCCTTCGAGGCGGCGCTCCGGCTCAACCCGGCCTACACCGACGCCGCGCTCAACCTGGCCATCACCTACAACGACACCGGCCGCTACAAGGAAGCCCAGGAGGCCTACCAGCAGGCGCTCAGCACCGCCGGCGCCGCGCCCGGGCAGCTCGACCACTTCGTCCGCGGCAAGCTCGCCAACATGTACGCGGACATCGGCGAGGTCTACATCTCCAGCGGCCTCTACCCCGAGGCCATCGCCGAGCTCCGCCGCGCCCTCGCCCTCTGCCCGACCTTCGTCGACATCCGCGCCCGGCTCGCCGCCGCGCTGCGCGACTCCGGCCGCCGCGACGAGGCCATCGTCGAGTACGAGGAGGTGGTCCGGCAGAACCCCACCTACGTCCCCGGACGTCTCAACCTCGGCCTCTCCCTCTACGCCGCCGGCCGGAAGGTCGACGCCGCCGACCAGTGGAACGAGGTCCTGCGCGTCTCCCCCGGCAACCACAGTGCCGAGCTCTACCTCAAGTTCGCCGGCATCGACCCATCCGGCGCGCCGCCGGCCGCGCCCCCAGGCTAGGAGAAGATGAGCGAGAGCCCCCCGCGGCTCACCGCGCTGTCGCACGGCGCCGGTTGAGCCTGCAAGATCCGCCCGGCGGAACTGGCGCAGGTCCTGCGCCACCTACCGAAGGTGGAGGACGCACGCGCCCTCGTCGGTCACGAGACGCGCGACGACGCGGCCGTGTATCGACTCTCGCCCACCGAGGCCATCGTCGAGACCGTCGACTTCTTCACGCCGGTGGTGGACGACCCCTATTGGTTCGGGCGCATCGCCGCGGCCAACGCCTTCTCCGACGTCTGGGCCATGGGCGGCCGCCCCATCTTCGCGCTCAACCTCGTCGCCTTCCCGGTGAACCTCCTGCCCATGGAGGTGCTGGCCGAGATCCTCCGCGGCGGCTCGGAGACCGCAGCGCTCGCCGGCGCGCCGGTCCTGGGCGGACACAGCATCGTCGACCCGGAGGCCAAGTACGGGATGGCCGTCACCGGACTCGTCCACCCCGACCGCATCCTGCGCAACGTCGGGGCCCGTCCGGGCGACCAGCTCCTCCTCACGAAGCCGCTCGGCTCCGGGATCCTCACCACCGCCATCAAGCGCGGGACGGCCACGCCCGAGCAGATCGCCGGGGTCACCGCGGTCATGGCCGAGCTGAACCGGGCCGCCGGCGAGGTCCTGGCGGCGAGCGGGTCGGTGTCGGCGCTCACCGACGTCACCGGCTTCGGCCTCCTCGGCCACGCCTGGGCCATGGCCGAGGGCTCCCGGGTCGTGCTGCACCTCGACGCCGCGCGGGTGCCCGTCCAGCCCGGGGCCTTGCGGCTCGCCGGGCAGGACGTCGTGCCGGGGGGGAGCAAGGCCAACCTCAAGTGGGTCGCGCCCCACGTCCGCTTCGACGCGGGCGTCCCGCTCCCGCTGCGCACGGTGCTCGCCGACGCGCAGACGAACGGCGGCCTCCTCGCGGCGGTCCACCCCGACCGATTCCCCGCCGTGGTGCGCCTGCTCGCCGACCGGGGCGTCCCGGCCTTCCACGTCGGCGAGGCGCGCGCCGCGCCGGACGGCGCCGCCCTGGAAGTTTCGCAGGGTCACTCCCCGTGATGCCCGCCCTCGCCACCGCGCTCGCCGCCGCGATCCTCCTCGCCTCCCCTCCGGCGCCGGCCAAGGCCTCCCGCCCGCCCGCCTACGTCGTCGTCCTCGACCCCGGCCACGGCGGCGAGAAGGACGGCGCACTCTCGGTTGAGGGCCGCCGCGAGAAGGACATCACCCTGCAGATCGCGCGGCAGGTGAAGAAGCGGCTGGAGAGGCAGGGAGCCCGCGTGGTGCTCACGCGGGGAGGGGACGAGACGGTGGAGCTGCCGCGCCGCGCCGCCATCGCCAACGACGAGGAGGCCGACCTGTTCGTCTCCCTCCACCTCAACTCGGCGCCGGGCGGCCCCGGGACGAAGGCCCGCGGCATCGAGACCTACTTCCTCTCCGCCGACGCCACCGACGCCTCGGCCAGCGCCGTGGCGGCGCGCGAGAACGCCGACCGGTTCCGCACCACCGACCCCTCCGACACGGTGGGCGGCATCCTCGACGACCTGGAGGACCAGGCCAACCTGGCCGAGAGCTCCCGCCTCGCCTACGCCCTCCACGGGGCGCTGGTGCGGGCCACGCGGGCGCCCGACCGGGGCGTGAAGCAGGCCCCCTTCCACGTGCTGGCCGGCGCGCGCATGGCGGCGGTGCTGCTCGAGCTGGGCTTCGTCTCCGACCCGGTCGAGGGGAAGGAGCTGGCCCGGCCGGCGCGGCAGGAGGCCATCGCCAGGGCCATCGCCGCGGGGATCGCCGCCTGGCGCACCGCCGAGGGTACCGCGGCCGGCACCGCAGCCGGACCCGCCGCAGGACCCGCCGCCGGACCCGCCGCAGGACCCGTCTCGTCCCCGGCCGCTCCCACCGCGGCTGCGCGGTAGCGCCGCCGAGGTTATGATGCGCGCCCCATGCGCGCCCACGGAAGGCAGGCCGGCCAGCTCCGGCCCATTTCTCTCGAAGTGAACGTCTCGAAGCACGCCGAGGGCTCCTGCCTGGCGCGCTTCGGCGACACCCACGTGCTCTGCACCGCCAGCCTGGAGAACCGGGTCCCGCCCCACGTGATGGGCACCGGGGCCGGCTGGGTCACCGCCGAGTACGGCATGCTGCCCCGCTCCACCAACGAGCGCATGGCCCGCGAGGCGGCGCGCGGCAAGCAGGGCGGCCGGACGCTAGAGATCCAGCGGCTCATCGGCCGGGCCCTGCGCGCCTCCATCGACCTCTCGGCCCTGGGCCCCCGCACCCTCACCATCGACTGCGACGTGATCCAGGCCGACGGGGGCACCCGCACCGCGGCCATCACCGGCGGCTTCGTGGCGCTGGCGCTGGCGGTGAAGAAGCTGCAGAAGGCCGGCGTGGTGAAGGGCGCCCCCATCCGCCGCCACGTGGCCGCGGTCAGCGTGGGGGTGGTGGACGGGGAGGTCCGCCTCGACCTCGAGTACGAGGAGGACTCCACCGCCGAGGTGGACATGAACGTGGTGGCCACCGGCGACCTCGACCTGGTGGAGGTGCAGGGAACCGCCGAGGGCAAGGCCTTCGGCCGGTCCCACCTCGACGCCATGCTCGACGCCGCGCTGGCCGGCATCTCCGACCTCAAGGCCCTCCAGGAGCGCGCGCTCCAGGAGCCCTCCCTCCTCGCTCCGTGAACCTGCTCTTCGCCACCCGCAACCCGGGCAAGCTCCGGGAGCTGCGCCGGCTCGTCACCGGCCTCGACGTCCGCGTCGTCTCCCTCGACGACCTGGCCCGGGAGCGGGGACGGGAGCTCCCCGAGGTGGAGGAGGATCGCTCCACCTTCGCGGAGAACGCCGCCAAGAAGGCGTCGGAGTACGCCCGCGCCGCCGGGATGCACGCCCTGGCCGACGACTCGGGGCTCTGCATCGACGCACTCTGGGGGAAGCCCGGCATCCGCTCGGCGCGCTGGTCGGAGGACGAGCGCCCCGGCCTCTCCGGCCCGGACCGGGACCG
>DAIEMM010000435.1 GCA_027349605.1 Anaeromyxobacteraceae bacterium | reverse complement strand
GTGCGGACGAAGGAGATCGCCTTCACCCTCCCCGCCGCCCTGGCGCTCGCAGAGTTCCTGTTCTTCCCCCCCCGCGGCCTCCGGAGGTGGCTCGCCGTCGTCCCGGTGGGGCTCATCGCCCTCCTCATCCCAGCGACCTGGATCGACTTCCGCGGCTCGATCGCTTCCGTGGTCGGTAGCGCCGACAGGACGACCCGGCTCCTCACCTCGGTCTCCCGGCTCGACTACCTGAGGACCCAGGCCGTGGTGGTCTGCGAATACCTCCGGCTGCTCGTCTGGCCCACCGGCCAGAACCTGGACCACGACTTCCCGATCTACACCTCCACGCTGGACCCGCGCGTCCTGGCCTGCACCGCGCTGCTGCTCTCGCTGGCCGGCGTCGCCGTCTGGCTGGCCCGCCGCACCGCTCCCGACGCCCGGCGCCCACCCCTCGATCCCTCGCTTCGCATCGTATCCTTCGGCATCGGCTGGTTCTTCGTGGCGCTGTCCGTCGAATCGAGCCTGATCCCGATCGTCGACGTCATCTACGAGCATCGCGCCTACCTGCCCAGCGCCGGGTTTTTCGCGGCCGCGTCCACCCTCCTCGGCCTGCTCTTCCTGCGCGTCACGCCGGACGGCGCCGGGCGGTCGAACGTGCTCACGGGACTGGCGCTCTGCCTCGTGCTCGCCTCGGCCACGATGCAGCGCAACTCCGTCTGGGCGAGTCCCCTTGCGCTCTGGAGCGATTCCGCCGCGAAGTCGCCCGGAAAGGCCCGACCCCACCTCCTCCTCGGGGAGTCGCTCGACGCGGCAGGAATGCGCGCAGAAGCCGAGCGGGCGCTTCTGCGCGCCGTCGAGATCGACCCGCGATCGGTTTCCGGCCGCACGAGTTTTGGGACGTTCCTTCAGAAGTCGGGGCAACTACGAGAGGCCGAGGAAGTTTACCGGGCCGTGCTCCAAACGGATCCTGACCACTACCCGGCGCTGTTCAATCTCGCCACGCTGCTCTGGAGCGCGGGCCGGCGGGACGAGGCGGCCGCGCTCTACCGGCGCTACCTCGATCTCGCTCCTGATGGGGGTGGAGCCGCCATTTCGATCGCCACCGCGCGAGCGAACGCCTCCCGGCCCGTCGAGGTGCCTCCCGCCCGGCCGGCTGTTCCCGGACCCTGAAAAGTTTTCCCAACGAGCACCTGGATGCATGTAGGCGGGTTCGCGACCCCGTCCCTCCCGAGGTCAGGCGGCTGTCTTCGCTGGAGAATTTCGAGTCCCAACCGCATGTGAACGCGCTCGATGATTGCAAGAGGACGGAGCAGGCCCACCATGACCCGAAACCGGACCCAAAGAGGCTTCACCCTGGTCGAGGCGGCCGTGGTGGTCGGCATCATCGCCATCCTCGCGGCGCTGGCCCTCCCCTCCCTCTTCCGCCAGCGCCCGAGGGCGAACCTCGCCGCGGCCACGGCGGAGCTCCAGTCGCTGGTGCACGGCGCCCGGCAGCAGGCGCTCGCCACCGGGCACGACGTCTGGGTGATCGTCTTCCCGGACTTCGTGAGCACCGACGGCACCGGCCGCGTCGTCGTCTACGAGGACGGCGACTTCAACTTCGCCATGCCCTCCTCCCCCGGTGGAGTGGACCTCGACCGGATCGTCCCGGGAACTCCCGCCGCCGCCCCCCGGAGCCGGGTCGTCACCACCATGGACCTCCCGGCCGGAGTGACGTTTGGCACCGACGGCGCCGGGCCGTCGACCCTGCCCGCACCGCTCGCCGGAATCGACCTCACCCAGGGCTGCTCCTTCTGCGGCACGCTCGCCGATCACCGGGGCGCCATCCGCTACGACAGCCGCGGGCGGGCCTCGTTCTACGGCCGCGCCGGGGTCCCGCTGGTCACCACCGGAGGGGCCTTGAACCTCACCTCCACGCCCACCATCTCGGGGCAGCGAACGCTGGTCGTCACGCCCATCACCGGCACCGTCCGGCTGCTCGTGAACGGATAGGGGGCCAGAATGCGACTCCAGGGACGACGTGGGTTCACGCTCCTCGAGACGGTCATCGCCATGGGCGTCCTGCTCATCGGGGCTACCGGCATGGTGGGGCTGCACATGCAGGGGCTCCGGATGGAGGCGGATGCCCGGCGCATCACCCGCGCGACGGCCATCGCGCAGGACCTCATGGACCAGATCTCGATCTGGCCCTGGGGGGACGCGCGCCTGGGAACCGCGACCGCGCTGAACGACACGATGCTCGCCACCCTCGGGGACCCGGCCTTCGCCTTCGAGGGCTCGGCTCCACCCACCGCCAGCTTCTCCGACGAGAGCGGCGGCCTGACCACCGGGGGCACGACCTGGAACGGCATCCCGCTCGCCGCAACGCAGGCGGAGGGCTACGAGCGCTACTGGAACGTGGCCTACGTGGACGACTCCAACGGGAACGGGGTTCCCGACGCCGCCCGCCTCGCGGTGATCGTGCGCTACCCGGCGGGCGTGGGCTTCCGCCGGGTGGTCCTGCTGGGCACCAAGGTCAACCCTGCGGAGGCGCGATGAGGCCCGGCCTGCATGCCCGCGGATTCTCGCTCGTCGAGCTCGTCATCGCCCTGGCGGTCAGCCTGCTCGTCATCGCTGCCGCCATGGCGCTGCTCGTCTCGCAGCAGCGGATCTTCCGGGTCAGCACCGCCGACCGCGCGCTCCAGGAGACCGGGCGGGTCGCCCTGGAGGAGCTGACGTCCAATCTCCGCCTGGCGGGATACGGCATCGACCCCTCCTACGCCTTCGACTTCGGACCGCTCGAGACCTCCCGGCAGGACCGGGCGCCCGCGAACGCGGACTTGAGCGCCGCCTCGACGTTCGCGAGCTGCACCGCCATCTCCTGCCGCGACTCGATCACCGGCTCCGACGAGATCGTCTTCCGCTACCGGAACCCGTCCTTCGTTCGCACGCTCGCCGCAGCGCCGACCAGCGAGACCAGCATCACCATCGCCGGGCCTCTCGTCACGCCGCTGTACCAGGGACAGATCCTCCAGGTGATGTGCTTCGCGGGGGACATGCGCTGGGCCTACGTCACGGTCGGCGCCACCGTCCAGCCCACCGACTCGGACACCGTGGAGGTCGGCCTCGCCGGCGCGAACGGCGACCAGTTCCCCTTCCAGAACGGCTACCTGACGAACAGCTGCTTCTGCGCCGTCGCGCCCCGGAACGCCCTCCAGACCGCCCCCACGACCTTCGCCGCGGCGGCCAAGGTTTACAAGGTGGACCAGTTCCGCTACTACGTCGCGCGCTACGACACCGCGGGGGACGTCGTCACCGACGTCACGTCGACCGCCCGCCCGTTCCTCATGCTCGACCAGGGGCTCGTGAATGGAGGGAACCCCGTCCTGAACGTGGTGGCGCCCGACGTGGAGGACCTCCAGTTCGCCTACCTCTTCCCCAACTCCCAGCCGGCGAACCAGCTGGTGGGCGCCACCGCAGGCACGCAGATCAGCGCCGGCGCCTCCGGCATCGACCTCGACCCGGCCGCTGGCCCCCCCGCCTTCTCCGACGAGTCCCTGGCGCCGCAGCGCATCACCCAGCACCCCGGCAACATCCGCGCCGTGGCCGTGGCCGTCACGGTACGGACTCCGGAGGCCGACTCGCGGGTCTTCGAGTCCACCATCCCGGCCGCTGCCAACCGCCCCGCCGTCGCGGGTCCGATCGGCTACCGGCGCCAGGTGTTCCAGTCCAGCGCTGCGACCCGCAACCCGGACGCACGCGGGCCCTATTTCCCCACCTACTCCACCAACGGCGGCGCCGACCAGCTCAACGTCGGCGGCGGCTAGGGAGATCCGATGTCCAAGGCTCGAGAAAGAGGGAGCGCGCTCCTCACCGCGGTGGTCGTCGTGCTCGTCGTCACCGTCATCGGCATCGGGATCATCAGCTACGCCGGCCGGGAGATCGCCGGGGCGACCGCCGGCGCGCAGCGGCAGGGGCTCGTGTCCTGCGCCGAATCGGCGCGGCAGCTCCTCCTCAGCCGCTTTCACGCGGTGGGGCTCGTGCCCACATCGCTCGACGCCCTGAACGTGACCTTGGACGGCACGGGGGGCCGGATCGCGGCGGTGGGCGGGCACGTCGACCAGCCAGACTCGACCGTCCAGGTGAGCCAGGTCCGGTTCCTTCCCGACAACGCGTTCGGCCCCTCGTCCCGCACCCGCGACATCACCAACACCGTCTCGCTCATCGGTCAGGGCGGCAAGCCGCTGCGCGTGATCGTCCACTGCGTCGACGGCGGCGGCCGCCAGCTCGAGGTCGAGTTCGGCGTCCGGTTCGGTCTCTAGGAGGACTTCATGCCACACACCCACAGGGCGACTCTCTGGCTGTCCGCGCTGGTCCTCGTGGCGGGGCTCCTGCCGCTGCGGAGCGACGGCGACACGGCGCAGTGCCGCAACGTCACCACCTCGCTCTCGGCGCGGGTAAACGACCCGGTCGCGGGCGACGAGGCCTTCTTCAAGCTTCCGTCGGGGCCGTCGAACGTGATGCTGCTGCTCGACAACTCGGGGTCGATGGAAGCCTTGCCCCAGTGCGACAACTTCAGCTACAACAGCTTCTCGAACACGGGCACTTCGGGCGCCTGCAACGCCCCGCCGCTCACGGCACCCGACGCCTCCGGCTTCCCTTCCAGCGGCAACACGCTCGCCAGCTTCCTCGTCAAGGGAACCTGTCTCCCGGCGAGCGACCCTGCCCTCTCCAGCGGCCAGCGAAACCCGGCCACGGCCTGGATGGAGACGATCTCCCCGAAGACCGCGCTTCCCGATCCGGGGCACACGGCCACGGCGTACCTGAACGACTCGCCGCCCTGGGTGCTGTGCCCCGGCAGCGGCGTGAACGGCAACAAGTGCCTCTTCGACAAGGATGCCTATTACCTCTACGGCTCGTGGAACCAGACCAGCGCCACGCGCGCCGCGTCGGACGTCGACCCCGCCCTCCTGCCCGGATGCACCTACCGGGTCGGCAGCTACGACTTCGACATGGGCCCCCACGGCTGCACGGCCTGCATGGAGAGCCACGGCTTCTACTTCTTCAACATCCGGTATGCCACCGCGGTGAGCAGCGGCCAGGTGACGAACTCGGCCACGACCGGCGTGAGGTACCGCTTCAAGGGCACCTTCCTCAACGCCAACCCACCCAAGTTCGTGACCTCGCGTTTCGTCGTGAAGGACATCGCCTGGATCGGCACGGCCTCCAAGCCGGCCGACGAGATCCGCCTCGGCCTGACCATCCTCCACGCGTCCAGCCCGGTCGGCGGAACGCTGGTCGTCCCGCTCGGGCCGGACCGCGCCCACTCCTTCCCGTACGTGCAGGCGAACTTCGCCCCGGTTCGCCAGGCGATCATCGACGCCGTCAACGGCGTCCGGGCGGACGGGACCG
>DAIEMM010000417.1 GCA_027349605.1 Anaeromyxobacteraceae bacterium | reverse complement strand
GTCGAAGGCGCCCCGCTTCACGGCCTGCACGGCCGCCCGGGTGTCCCCGTGCGCCGAGATCATCACCACCGGCGTGTCGGGGAGCGCGGAGCGGAGCCGTTCGAGGAAGTCGAGCCCGGAACCGTCGGGCAGCCGGAGGTCGAGGAGCACCAGCGAGGGGGCCGAGACCTGGGCGGCGGCCAGGCCGGCCTCCCCGGTGGTGGCGCTCGTCACCGCGTAGCCCTCGGCCCGCAGCGCGAAGCCCAGCGAGTTCGCGAGCGAGGTCTCGTCGTCGATGATCAGGATGTCGGCCATGTCATGTCTCGCTTCGCACCAGCGTGACCCGGGCGGTGGACCCGGCGCCGTAGACGCTCTCCAGGGTGAGCCGGCCGTCGTTCAGCTCGGCCAGCTGCCGGGAGATGGATAGGCCGAGCCCGGTCCCGCCGCCCTTGGTCGTGAAGAAGGGCTCGAAGACGTGCCGCAGCGTCTCCGGGGTGATCCCCGATCCGTCGTCCGCCACCTCGATGACCACGTGCGGCCCGGCCGGGTAGGCGTCGAGCGTCACCTTCCCGCCCTCGGGGGTGGCCTGGAGGGCGTTGAGCGTCAGGTTCATCAGGATCTGCAGCAGGTGGTCGGAGTCCACCACTGCGCGGAGATCCGGAGGCGTCTTCACCTCGAGCGAAACCCGGCGGCGCGCCGCCTCGTTGGCCACGAGGGCGTGGAGCCGCCGCGCCACCTCGCGGACCTGGACCTCGACCCGCTCCGGGGGGCGGGGCCTCCCGAAGGCCAGCAGCTCCTCCATGGCGCGGGCCATCCGGTCGATCTCCATCTCCATGTCCCGCAGGAGCTGGAGGCGGGGCGGGTCCTGCTCGGCGCGGGCCAGGGCCTGGACGGTCGTCTTGAGCGTGGCGAGGGGGTTCCGCACCTCGTGGGCCACGCCGGTGGAGAGCTTGCCCAGCACGGCCAGCCGCTCCATCCGCACCGCGCCGTCCACCAGGCCACCCAGCTTCGCCGACATCCGGTTGAAGGCCACCGCCACGAACCCGAGCTCGTCGTCGCCCGCGTCCGGGACCCGGTGGGAGAAGTCGCCCGCCGCGATCACCTCGGCACCGTGCGCGAGCAGGTCGCCGCGGCGCTGGAGGCGGCTCGCCAGCCGCGCCGAGAGCCATGCGATGGCCCCCAGGAGGACGGCGGCCGCCACGAAGAGCGCGTAGCGCGCGGCCACGAATGGGCGGAGCAGCCCGGCCGAGTCGACCACCAGGACTGGCCTCCAGCCGGGCGCGATCTCCGGCCCTTCCACGAGCCGCCCCTGGATCCCGGCCTTGCGCCCCACGCCGTCGAAGTCGCCGGCGGGGGTCCGGAGCAGCGGAACCACCACTCCCGCGCCGGAGGGTGCCCCGAGCAGCTCGGTGAGGGAGGCCAGCCGGACGTGCAGCGCGATCGCCCCGCCCCCGGGAAGCGGCTCCTGGAGGAGGAGCCAGCCGGACTGCCCATCCGCCGGGGGCGACGGGCCGACCAGCTCCGCGTCCTGGAACCGGGTCCGCGGGAGCCCCGCAACCTGGAACGGGATCTCCGGCCAGTAGGGCGGGCCGGAGGCCGCCGCCCCGGCCACGGCCCGCGTCAGCTCGCCCCCCTCGGAGAAGAAGAGGATGCCGTAGAGGTCCTGGGCGTCGGCCCCGATGCGGAGCAGGGATGCCGTCTCCCCTCCCCGCCTGGAGTCGGTGTCCTCCACGGCGTGGACCGCCGGGTAGCGCGCCAGCGTGTCGAGCTGGTAGGAGCGCTCCTCGAGGAACGAGCCGATCCGGCTCGAGGTGGCGGCCAGGCGCGCGTCGAGCTGCTCCCCGGTGAACTCGTCGAGCAGGCCCCGTGCGTAGCCGTCATAGAGGGCCCCGACCACGGTCATGGGCACCGCCGCGGCTGCGAGCAGGAGGAGGGCGTACCTCCGGACGAGGCTCCTGCGATACGGGTTGGGCGGTCGGGTCTTCACGCGGCCTCGGCGATCCTCTAGCACGAAGCGGCCGCCCGTCACCGCGAGCGCTGCGGGGAGCGCCTGGGCTGACGGGGCGGGGGGACGCCGCGGCGCAGCTCCCCCAGGACCGAGAGCAGCCGGGCCACGTCCCCCTGCCGGCGCAGGTAGTACCCGGCGGCGCTGCTGCGCCGCCGGCCGACCACCACGCCCACGAGCGGAAGCTCCGGGGCGCGCCGGAAGACGTCCTCGTCGGTGTCGTCGTCCCCCACGAAGATCGCCCGCTCGAAGCCGCCGCGGCGCAGGAGGCGCAGGAGCGCCTCCCCCTTGTCCGGCGCCCCGGGGATCGTGGCGTTCCGCACGCGCTTGCCGCCGACGACGCGGGCGCCCTCGAGCCCGGCGAGCGCGAGGGCCGCCCTGCGCTGCGCCGCCGCCCCCCGCACGTGGACGGCCAGCGAGAGCCCCTTGTCCTCGACGTCGACGCCGCGGACCCCGGCCAGCTCGGCCTCCAGCCGCCGGCGCCAGCCCCGGACCCGCCGGCGCCACCCGGCCGCCCCGGGCAGGGGTGGGCGGTCCTCGGCACCGTGGTTGCCCACCACCGCGAGCAGCCGGACGTCCCCCAGTCGGGCCACCACGTCGGCGCGCGATCTCCCCGAGATCACCGCGCAGGGCCAGGCCCCGGCGACGGCGCGCAGCAGCCGGACGGTGCCCGCGGGGAGGCGGGCGCGGTGGCGCGACTCCACGATGGGCGCCAGGGTCCCGTCGAAGTCGAGGACCAGCAGCGTGCGCTGCGCGGCCAGCTCCCGCAGCAGGGGCCGGGAGCGGCGGGCCAGGATGTCCTTCACGGACCGTGCTCCGCGCTGGCCCGGTCGTCCCCGGAGAGGCGGGTGGTGAGCCGGTCCTGCCGGCGCAGGCGGGTGGCGTCGAGGAGCATGCGCCCCGCCCACCGGAACACGTTGAACTCGGCGACGAGCGTACGCAGCGACCGCATGCGCTCCTCCTGCTCGGCCTCGGACATGTCGAGCGCCGCGCCCAGGGCCGCGCTGGCCGCCTCCAGGTCGTACGGGTTCACGAGCAGCGCCTCGGTCAGCTCCCGTGCCGCGCCGGTGAAGCGGGAGAGCACGAGCACGCCCCGGAGGTCGTCCCGGGCCGAGACGAACTCCTTCGCGACGAGGTTCATCCCGTCGTGGAGGCTCGAGACGTAGCAGAGGTCGGCGGCGCGGTAGAGGCGGAACACGTCCGGTGCATCGTGGTGGGAGTGGAGGAGGACGATCGGCCCGCGACCACCGCTCCCGAACCGGGCGTTGATCCGGGCGGTGAGGCGCTCCACCTCCTCGCCGAGCAGGCGGTAGCGCTCGATGAGGGTGCGGCTCGGCGCCGCCACCTGCACGAACCAGAACCTGCCGACCAGGTCCGGGCGCCGCTCGAGCAGGCGCTCGACGGCGAGCAGCCGCTCGGCGATCCCCTTCGTGTAGTCGAGGCGGTCCACCCCCACCCCGATCCGGGCGTCGGCGGGGAGCCCCAGCTCGGCCCGGACCTTCTCGCGGCACTCGGACACCGGGGGAGCGTGGTCGAGCCACCGGCTCGGCCACTCCACGGAGATGGGGTAGGCGCGGACCAGGGTCTCGCGTCCGCCCACGATCACCGACTGGCGCTCGCGGTCGATGCGGGCCTCGAGCGTCCGGTCCACCGACTCGAGGAAGTTGTTGCAGTGGGCCTGCGTGTGGAATCCCAGGATGCTCGAGCCGAGCAGGCCCTCGAGCAGTTCCTTGTCCCACGGGCAGATGGCGAAGCGCTCCGCGCTCGGCCAGGGGATGTGCCAGAACGTGAGGATCGTGGCCCGGGGAAGGCGCCGGTGGATCATGCGGGGGAGCACCGCGAAGTGGTAGTCCTGGACCAGCACCACCGGGTCGTCGCCCTGGACCTCGTCGGCCACGGCCTGGGCGAAGCGCCGGTTCGCCTCCTGGTAGGCGTTCCAGTCCCCGGCCCGGAACTCGGGCCTGGCGTCGGCGAGGTGGCACAGGGGCCAGAGCCCCTCGTTCGCGAAGCCGTAGTAGTAGCCCCGCTCCACCTCCGGCTCGAGCCAGACCCGCCGGAGCGTGTAGGAGGCCTCGCCCGGAGGGACGAGGATCCGGTCGTTCCGGTCCACCACGTCCCGGTCGGCCGAGCCGCTCCCGTGCGCGATCCAGGTGCCGGAGCAGGCCCGCATGACCGGCTCGATCGCCGTGACGAGGCCGCTCGCCGGGTGCATGACGCGAACCAGCCCGTCGTCCCCGCGCACGTGCATGTAGGGCTCCCGGTTGGCGACCGCGACCACGCCCTCGCCTCCCATGGTCCGCTCCAGGACCCGATGCAGGCGCTCGGCGGTCCAGCGACCGCCGTGGGTCGCCTCCTCGGTCGCCAGCGACGCGACCAGCTCCCGGACGTCGGCGAGCACCGGGCCGAAGTCCGCCGGGGATCCGCTCCGCATGGGCCCACCTCCCCGGAGGAGCCCGGGGAGCATCCGCCTGAGCTCGGCGGTCCAGGAGCGGCGGGAGAAGCGGGCCGTGAGGATCGTGGCGATCGCGGCGGCGAACCCCACCAGGCCGAAGGCGATGAAGAGCGCCCGGCGCGTCGTCGACGCCCGGCGGTCGATGAAGGAGAGGTCGTGGACGAGCACCAGGTAGCCGATCACCGCGCCCTGA
>DAIEMM010000415.1 GCA_027349605.1 Anaeromyxobacteraceae bacterium | reverse complement strand
GCCTCCAGCACGTCGGCCGCGATGTCCCGGGCACCCGGGCCCCCGGTGGAGGCGCACGCACCGCAGAGCACCCCGCCCTGGAGCGGGTCGAAGCGGGCCGGGCCCTGCCCGGCCGGGCGCCCGCACCGGGCGCAGTCCTCGAGCGCGGGCTGCAGGCCCGCGGCCCGCAGCGCGTCGAGCTCGAACCGTCGCAGGTCCCAGGGCAGGGCCGGGCCCTCGTCGAGGAGCGCGAGGTAGGCCACCAGCGCGTCGAAGAGGTCCTCGTGGGGCTCGGCGTCGCGCACCAGCTCCCGGGCAAGCTCGATCGCGTAGCTGGCGCAGGCGATCCGGGCCAGGTCCCCGCGCAGCTTCCCGTATCCACGCTCCACGGCGGCGTCCTCGAGGACCCAGAGGTCGCCTCCGCGCTCCGTGAGCTCGACGGCGAGCAGCGTGAACGGTTCCAGGGCGCCGCCGAACCGTCGCCGCGACGACCGCGCGCCGCGCGCGAAGGCGGAGAGCTTTCCCCGCTCGCGGCTGAAGAGCGTCACGACCCGGTCCCGCTCCCCGTAGTCGACCGTCCGGAGGACCACGGCCCGGAGCTTGGCGGAGCGGGACACGCGAGCGCCTACGGCGCGCCCGGGGCCCGGTAGGGCGCGCGCTCCGAGGACTTCCGGCCCCGGATCTCCCCCCTGTCGTCCCCCCCCCGGCGGAAGCCGATGGCCACCGCGGCCGCGAGGAGCGCGGCCACCAGGGCGACGATGACCCCCCAGCGGCGCCGTCCCGGGGAGGGCGGCCCGATCGACCGGGCGCCGGCGCGGGCCGGGCCCGGCGGCGGCTCGGGATCCTCGGCGCCCGCCACCTCCTGGTACCGCAGGACGACGTCGTCGGGATCGAGTCCGACCGCGCCCGCGTAGCTTCGCAGGTAGCCGACCAGGTAGCCGCGCGGCGGCATGCGCTCGGGGTCGCCCGCCTCGATGGCGTCGATCACGGACGGGGCGAGCCGGGTCACCCGCGAGACGTCCTCGGGAGACAGCCCCCGGAGCTCCCGCTCCCGGAGGAGGTAGCGGCCGAATGCCCGGATCGCCTCGGGGCGCGGATCGGACACGGGCTCGGGAGTGCCAGGGGTCACCGCAATTGCTCGGCGGTCTTCTTGCACTCCTCGCCGAGGGGGGTCCCCTCGCCGAGCTCGGCGCACTTCCGGAAGGCATCGTGCGCCCGCCCCACCTGCCCGGTCCGGAGCAGGGCCGTGCCCAGGAGTTGCTGGGCGTCGGCCACCTTGTCGCAGTCCTTGGCGTACTGCTCGAAGGAACCCACCGCGTCCCTGCCCTGCCCGTCGGCGAGCTGGATGCGCCCCAGCTCGCGCCACCCCTGGCAGTACTTGGGTTGGAAGTTGAGGCAGGCCTTGAGCTCGGCCACGCCCTCCTCCTTCTTCCCCATGCGCCAGAGCGCCTGCCCCTTGTTGCAGCGGGCCACCCAGGGCTCGCGGTAGAGCATGATGGACGACGCCAGGTCGAACTCCTTCACCGCCTCCTCGAGACGGCCGGTGCGGGCCAGGAGTTGCCCCAGGTTGTTGTGCGCCTCGGCGAGCGTGGGCTTGAGGAGGATGGCCTTGCGGTACTCGGCCTCCGCCTCGTCGAGCTTCCCGAAGGCCAGCTCGTAGACCACGCCCTTCCCCAGGTGGGCCTCGGCGAGGTCGGGGTCGTACTTGAGGGCCTCGTCGTAGGACTTCATCGCGTCCTGGGCCCGGCCGGCGCCGATCGCCTCCGCCCCCAGGTCGGCGTGCACGATGGCGGTGTCCTTGTCCCGGGCGCTCGCGCCGTGCGCGCAGGCGGAGGCGAGGAGGAGGATCCACGCGGCGGCGAGCGGCTGGAGAGCTCGCATGGTCAGACGCTCGCCAGCAGGCGCGCGATGCGCTCCGAGGTCCTGGCCTCGGAGGACCCGGCGGGCGCGGAGGAGGGCGGGCGCGGCTCCTGGAGGAGCGGCACGCGCTTCAAGGTCTCGACCTGCTGTGCCTGGGCCAGGTTCCGGAAGTTCAGGTTGTCGAGCATGAACCCCATGGACTCGAGGAAGTGCAGCCCCTCGATCTCGACGTCGCGGTACTCGTCCATCCCCACCTCGCGCCGGTCGCTCGCGTAGACCACGTTCTCGTTCGTCTTGGGCAGGAAGAGCGAGGCGAAGATGGAGAAGGTCCCGTTCTGGTTCCGCAGGCCGCACAGGAATCCCTGCACCGCCTGGGGCTCCTTGCCCGGGATGGAGACCTGGGGCTGGTTGATGCTCTCCACGAGCGCCACGACCTGCTCGCGGCTGGCGGGGATGTAGCGGATGCTCGGATCGGGCTCGAACACGCTGTTCCTCATCGCTCCGGGAAGACGCGACCGGTTTTCGCCTGGCTTCCCGGTAGCTAGCGCCCCCGGCGCTGGCGCGTCAAGTTCGTTCCCCGGGAACGGGGGAGCTAGACGCCCCGTGCGTCCGCACCCCAGACGACCTTGTGGAGCTGCAGGTTGAGCCGGGCGCCGACGCCGCTCTCCAGGATCCAGCGGGCCAGGTCGCGTGGCTCGACCCGCCCCATCACCGGACCGACGAGGACGGACACCCTTCCCTCCAGCCCGGCTCGCCGGATGACCTCCAGCGACCAACGGAAGTCGGCCTCCGAGGAGACCACGAACTTCACCTCGTCGTGCGGCAACAGCCGGGAGAGCCAGGCCAGGTCGGTGGCCGGCTCGCCCGACTCCGGGGTCTTCACGTCCGCGATGCGGACCACCGCGTCGGGCAGGGCGTCGAGCGGGGCCTGGCCGTGGGTCTCGACGAGCACCTCGTGCCCCCGGTCGAGCAGGTCCCGGGCCAGGTCCGGAAGCTCCCGCTGCAGCATGGGCTCGCCCCCGGTGAGGAGCACGAGATTGCAGGGATGGCGCGCCACCTCGGCGAGGATCTCCTGCCGGGACATCTCGCGCCCTCCCGTGAAGGCGTAGGCCGTGTCGCAGTAGTTGCAGCGCAGGTCGCACCCGGTGAAGCGCACGAACACGCAGGGGCGTCCCGCGCGCGTGCCTTCACCCTGGATGCTGAAGAAGATCTCGGTGACCCGCATGGCTGCGCCCGGCCCCGGATCCTACTCCTTGCGCGCGCGCTCCTGGGCCACCGCCTCGAGCCGGTCGGCGACCTGGTCGATGCGGCGGCGCAGGGACTCGATCTCGTCCCGCGTGGGAACCTTGAACTGGGCCGCCGCGCGTCGGACGCCGTCGTCGATGGCCCTCTCCACCTCGCGGCGCTGCTGGGTGAGCCGCTCACCGAACTCGCGGGCGTGGTGCTTCACGTCCTCGGGGGTGAGCCCGGCCGCGTCGGCCAGTCGGGCGAGGACCTTCTCCGCCTCGGCCTCGGCGGCGTTCAGCCCCACCAGCGCGTGCGACCAAGCTTCCCGGAACTTCGCCTGGAGATCCGCCATCGAGTCGCTCCCTTCCTCAGGCCTGCCCGACGACGGGCTTGCGCGCGGGCTTCCCGGCCTTGCGCTTGCGGCTGTCGTCGAGCCGCTTCAGGATCTTGTTGATCTCGCGGGAGAGCTCGGCGACCTCCTCGCGGCTGGCCACGCCCAGGAAGCGGAGCGCGGAGACCTGGAGGCTCTCGAGCTTCTCGGCGGCCTCGACGCGGAACTCCTGCGCCTTGTCCTTCCACTCCTCGGCACGCTCCATCCCGACCTCGCGGAGGTGGTCGAGCCGCTCGCGGACCTCGGCCCAGTCCTTCCCGGAGACCTTCTGGAACCGGGCCTGGACCTCGTGGAGGATCTTCTGCGCCTCGGCCTCCAGGGTCTCCAGGCGTGCCTGGGCGACCTCGACGGACTCCCGGAGGAACCCTTCCACCTTGGCGCTGCTCTTCGCGTTGCGCTTCTGTGCCTCGGCCATCGTCTTCTCCTTCGCGGGGTAGGCCCCTCTCGAGAAGGGGCGATTTCGTCCGGAAGATATAACGCGTCGCGTCATCAGAGTCAACCGTCCAGGTGATTTCCCAGTCAATCGGGCAGGGTCCCGACAGCTTCCGCCACGCTCCCGAATCCGTCCCTGCGCAGGAGTTCCGGCAGTTCTTCCAGGATCCTCCGAGCCATGCCCGGGCCTCCGTAGACGAACCCGGTGTAGACCTGCACCAGCGAGGCCCCCGCCCGGATCCGCGCGTAGGCATCGGCGGCGTCCATGATCCCCCCGACTCCCACGATGGGAATGCGCCCGGCGGCCCGCGCGTGGGCCCGGCGCAGGGCGGAGAGGGAGAGCGGCGCGAGCGGAGCCCCGGAGAGCCCGCCCGCCTCGCCCGCCCGCGGATGCCCGGCCACGGCGCCGGGGCGCTGGATGGTGGTGTTCGTCGCGATGACCCCGGAGGCCCCGCAGGCCACCGCCACGTCGACCGCCTCGTCGAGCGCCTCGGGCGCGAGGTCCGGGGCGAGCTTCACGAGGAGCGGCTTGCCGAGCGGCCGGACCCGGTCGACGCAGGCCCCCAGCAGGCGCTCGAGCGGCGCGCGATCCTGGAGGTCCCGCAGCCCCGGGGTGTTGGGCGAGGAGAGATTCACCACCAGGTAATCGGCCCACGGGTGAAGCGCGTCGATGGCGGCCAGGTAGTCCTCGACCTCCCGCTCGTTGGGGGTGTCCTTGTTCTTGCCGACGTTGACCCCGACGATTCCCCTGCCCTCCCGCGGGAGCCGGGCCAGCCGCCGCCCGCAGGCCGCGGTGCCCTGGTTGTTGAAGCCCATCCGGTTGATGAGGGCCCGGTGCTCGGGCAGCCGGAAGAGGCGCGGCCGGGGGTTGCCCGCCTGGGGCCGGGGCGTGATGGTCCCGACCTCGACGTGGCCGAAGCCCAGCGCGTGGAGGCCGCGGACGAGGACCTCTCCCTTGTCGAATCCCGCGGCCATCCCGAGGGGGCTCTCGAAGTCGAGCCCCAGGCAGCGCACGCGCAGCGAGTCGTCGGGACGGGGCCGGAGCGCCCCGCCCGCAGCCCCCACGGCCCGCAGCGCCCCGGCGGCGAGCGCGTGGGCCCGTTCCGGGTCGAGGTGGAAGAGGATCTTTCGCGCCGTCGTCCAGGCCATGGCGTCACGGGCGCGGAGCGCCGAGGCTCTCCCGGAAGAAGCGGACCTCCAGCTCGGCGAGCCGCTCGGTGGTGGAGGGGTCGGCGGCGAGGTGGGTGACGTTGGCGAGCGGAACGAAGGTGGCCGGCGCCCCGGCCCGGAACAGGGCGTCGGCCAGCTTCAGCGAGTGCAGCAGGTAGACGTTGTCGTCGGCCGTGCCGTGGACGAGGAGCAGCGGCGCGTGGTCCTTCCGGGCCAGCCGGGTGAGCGAGCTCCGGTCGTAGGCCTCCGGGGCTTCCGCGGGAAGCCCCAGGTAGCGCTCGGTGTAGAAGGTGTCGTAGTCGCGCCAGTCCACGACCGGGGCGCCCGCCACGGCGGCGCGGTACAGGTCGGGACGCTTCAGGGCGGCCAGGGCGGCCATGTAGCCCCCGAACGACCAGCCGGAGATGCCCACCCGGGTGAGGTCGATCTCGGGCACCACCGCCGCGAGCCCGGTGAGCGCCTCGGCCTGGTCCTCGAGCGCCGGGCCGGCCAGGTCCCCCTTCACCGCCCGCTCGAAGGCCCGTCCCAACCGCGCCGTCTCGCCCCGGTTCACCACCTTCACCACCAGGAAACCCTGGTCGGCCATCCACTGGGCGCGCGGGGACCCGCCCCGCAGCCCCATCGGCAGGAAGCGGGTGGGACCGCCGTAGACCTGGACGATCACCGGGTACTTCACGCCGGGGCGGAAGTCTCGCGGCCGGACGAGGGACGTCCACAACCCCCGCTTCCCGACCTGCCGGACCTCCGGGCGCGGCCGGAAGGGCGGCTCGACGGCCACCGACGGGAGCCGGACCTTCTCCTTCCCGTCGGTCCCGAAGAGCGCGATCCGCGATCCCTCGCCCTCCCGGGACGAGGTGACGACGAGCGCCTTCCCGCCGTCCGCCAGCTTCGCCTGGAGACCGTCGAGCGGGTCGGCCGACAGCGGCACCTC
>DAIEMM010000393.1 GCA_027349605.1 Anaeromyxobacteraceae bacterium | reverse complement strand
CGACGAAGCCCCCGGGGAGGGCCCAGCCCAGGGGAGGGTTCCTGCGGCGGACGAGCACGACCCGGTCGTCCGGGACGAGGATCACCGCGTCCACCGTGGGAGCCGGATTCCGGAAGGCGGTCATGCCCCGGTCACCTGCGTTGCGCCGTGATGACCGGCTTCGCCGGAGGAGGGGGCGGAGGGGAGCCGCGGCTGGGAAAGGCCTTCTCCACCATCTCCCGCGCGAAGGGGAGGTCCCGGCCCGGCGTGCCGGCCGTGAGGGCCCGCGCCGCCGCCGCGGCCTGCGCGGCACCGTCCGGGAGCCCCATCGCCAGGAGGTGCTCCCCCACCGTGAACAGGCGCGCCGCCAGCCGCTGCCGGCAGGGCGCGTCGAGCCAGGACTCCAGGGCCTCGGAGATCGCGTCGGCCATCCGGGCCTTGCTCGCCGCCTCGTCGGCCTTCCCGGCCTCCGCGGCCAGGGAGTCGAGCCTGGCCGCCAGCGCGCGCAGGACACCCTCGTCGGCGAGCCAGCCTCGCAGCATGGGCAGCTTGTGCAGGTCCGCCGACGCGGCCAGGGCGCGCCGCTCCTCCTCTTCCGGGAGCGGGGGCAGCCTCGTCGCGGGGTCGGGGGCGGGCGTCCCGGGACCGATGCGGGCCAGCCAGGCGTCGGCGCCCGCGGGCACCTGCCTTCCCGACGCGTCGTTTCTCCGCCTCGCCTCGGCGACCGCGGACCGCGCGTGGCCGGGATCGATCTCGGCGACCCCCATGGCCTGGCCCCGCTCCCCGATCTCCTTCCCGAAGCCGCGGTACTCCTTGCGGCCGAGGACGCCGACCTGGAGCTCGACGAGGCCGAGCAGGTCCGAGACGACGGCCTGTCCGACCTCGACGCCCTTTCCGGGAACGTTGCGGGCGATCCAGATGGCGCGTTCCCCCTGGCCGTCGAGGGAGGAGGCGTCGCAGGGAAAGACCTCCTCGGCGACCGGGGTCGGTGCCGGGGGCGGCGCCCGGGACGGCTCGGGGACCGCCACGCCCCGGGTGCGGAGCAGGTGGAGGGCGCGCTTGGCCTCCTTGGAGAGCACCTTGTCGCTCGAGGCGGCCAGGCTCGAGAGCACCTCGAGCCGCTCCCCCGCGACGGCCGCCTTGAGCAGGGCCGCGGCGAGGAGGGCCGGGAGGGTGGCGATCTCCTCGGGCCGGGCCTTGGCCAGGCCGACCAGGAGCCGTGCGGCGCGGGCCGCCTCGGCCCGTGGAACGCCCGTCTGTTCGGCCACTTCCTGGCTGCCGACGTTCGGGTCCCGCAGGAGGGCCAGGATCCGGTCTGGGTCTTCGATGAGCATCGGGCGGAATCTATACAAGGGCCTTCCGGGGAACAATCTCACTTACACCCTTCCGGTTCGGATCCCCTTGACCGAGCGGACGAATTCCTTAGATATTGCCGGGTCAACTGCTGCACGAACGCTTCACCCGCAGGGGGCGGACGTGACCAGCCACATCGCCACGAGGCAAGGAGCCCGAAACATGAGCCGCCGACTGATCACGAACATCGCCCTGGGTATCGCCAGCACGTTCGCCCTCGCCGTCGCCGTGCCGGCCTTCGCCTGCGACTGCGACAAGAAGTCCAGCACGGCCGACAAGGCCGAGAAGAAGACCGCCACGCCCGCTCCGGCCCCGAAGCAGGCTCCGGCCCCGGAGAAGAAGGCCGAGGCCTCCAAGGCCAGCACGGTCCTGCTCGCCGCCGCCGACTGCCACTGCGGCGCGAAGGACGCGAAGGACTGCAAGTGCGACAAGGGCTGCAAGTGCCACGAGAAGCACGGCACGACCGACAAGCCCAAGGCCAGCGCCGCCGGCCCCTCGCAGATCATGGTCGCGGCGGCCTGCTCCTGCGGCGCCAAGGAGGCCAAGGACTGCAAGTGCGGCGAGAAGTGCAAGTGCACCGAGAAGAAGGACGCCCCGAAGGCCAAGGCGGCGTAGGACCGGTTCAGAAGGTGATGGGAGCCTCGTCCGGTGAAGCCGGGCGGGGCTTCCGTGCATTTGCGGCGTGATCGAGGGGTCGCTCTTGCGCGCCCTGAAGGGCGCGCCGCTAACCCGCGCGCTCGGCGCCGCGCCGGGCCCGGTGACGCGCCAGCATCATCCCGAGGTAGTGTCCGGTGTGGCTGGCCCGGATCCGGGCCACATCCTCCGGGGTCCCCTCGGCGATGACGTGCCCGCCCTCCTCGCCCCCCTCCGGCCCCAGGTCGACGACCCAGTCCGCCGACTTGATGACGTCGAGGTTGTGCTCGATGACCACCACCGAGTTGCCGGCGTCGACCAGCCGGTCGAGCACCACGAGGAGCTTCTTCACGTCCTCGAAGTGGAGGCCGGTGGTGGGCTCGTCGAGGATGTAGAGGGTGCGCCCGGTCCCCACCCGGGCCAGCTCGCGCGACAGCTTGATGCGCTGGGCCTCGCCGCCCGAGAGCGTGGGAGAGGGCTGGCCGAGCTTCACGTACCCGAGCCCCACGTCGTCGAGGGTGCGCAGGATGCGCTGGATCTCCCGGTGGTTCGCGAAGTGCTCGGTTGCCTCGCGCACCGACAGGTCCAGCACCTCGGCGATGTTCCTGCCCTTGAACTGCACCTTGAGCGTGGCCTCGTTGAAGCGCTTGCCCTGGCAGACCTCGCAGGGCACCAGCACGTCGGCGAGGAAGTGCATCTCCACCATCTTCATGCCGTCGCCCTGGCAGGCCTCGCAGCGGCCCCCCTTCACGTTGAAGCTGAACCGGCCGGGGAGGTAGCCGAGCGCCCTGGCCTCCGGCGTCTGGGCGAAGACGTCGCGGACCAGGTCGAAGACCTTGGTGTAGGTGGCCGGGTTGGAGCGGGGCGTGCGCCCGATGGGCTGCTGGTTGATGTCGATGACCTTGTCGATCTGCTCGTGGCCGGCGATCGACTTGTGCTTGCCGGGAACCTCGCGGGAGCCGTAGAGGAGCCGGGAGAGCGCGGGGTGGAGGATGCCGTTCACGAGCGTGGACTTGCCCGCTCCCGAGACGCCGGTGACGGCGACGAAGCAGCCGAGGGGGAAGGAGACGGAGACGTCCTTCAGGTTGTTCTCGGTGGCGCCGGCGATCGTGAGGCGGGCCTTGCCCACCGGGCGGCGGCGCTCCGGCACCGGGATCTCGGCGCGTCCGGACAGGTAGGCGCCGGTCAGCGAGGCGGGGTCGGCCATCACGTGGGCCGGGGTGCCCTGCGACACCACCCGTCCGCCGTGCTCGCCGGCGCCAGGCCCGAAGTCGACGATCCAGTCGGCGGCCTCCATGGTCTCCTCGTCGTGCTCGACGACGATGACCGAGTTTCCGATGTCGCGAAGGCGCTTCAGCGTGCCGAGCAGCTTCCCGTTGTCCCGCTGGTGAAGGCCGATGGAGGGCTCGTCGAGGATGTAGATGACCCCGGTGAGCTCGCTGCCCATCTGCGACGCCAGCCGGATGCGCTGGCTCTCGCCGCCGGAGAGGGACGGTCCAGGGCGGTCGAGCGTCAGGTAGGAGAGCCCCACGTCGACGAGGAAGCGCAGCCGGTTCTTGATCTCCTTGAGGAGCTCCTCGGCGATGCGGGCCTCGGAGCCCTTGAGGGAGAGGGCCTCGAGCCAGGCGAGCGTCTCCCGGATGGTCATGCGCGAGAGCTCGACGATCCCCACGCCCCGGACCTTCACGGCGCGGCTCTCGGCGCGGAGCCGCTCGCCCCCGCAGGCCGGGCAGGGCTTGTCGGAGAAGAAGCGCATGTAGTAGCGGCGCATGGCCTCCGAGCCGGTGGACTTGAAGCGGCGGTAGAGCTGGTTCAGCACCCCTTCCCACTGGATGCGGTAGCCCTTCACTCCCGCCGCCTGCGTGCCGAGCAGGATCACGTCGCGGTGCTGCCTCGACAGCCTGGCCCAGGGTGTGTCGAGGTCGATCCCGAGCGAGCGGGAGAGGTGCTCCACGAACTCGAAGGTCCACCCCTCGCCGCGGTCCATCCCGCTGGCCCAGGGCTCGACCGCGCCCTCCCGGATGGTGAGCGACGGGTCGGGGATGATGAGGTCGGCGTCCATCTCGGCGCGGGTGCCGAGCCCCTGGCACTCGGTGCACGAGCCCTGAGGGCTGTTGAAGGAGAAGGCCTGGGGGGCCAGCTCGCCGAAGGAGATGCCGCAGGTCGGGCAGGCGTTCAGCTCGGAGAAGAAGCGGTCGTGCTTCTTGTACTCCTCGGGGTCGATCCCCGGGCCGACCTTCTGCTCCTTGTCGGCGTCGGCGACGATCAGCGTCCCCTTGCCCTCGCGCAGGGCCGTCTCGACCGAGTCGGTGAGCCGTCCCCGGATGGTCTCCTTCACCACCAGTCGATCGACCACCAGCTCGATGTCGTGCTTGAGCTTCTTGTCGAGGGAGAGCCGCTCCTCCAGCGCGTGGACCGCGCCGTCGACGCGGACCCGCGAGAAGCCGCGCTTCTGCGCGTCGCCGAGCAGCTCGCGGTACTCGCCCTTGCGGTTCTGGACCAGGGGCGCCAGCACCAGGATGCGCGACCCGGCCGGCATCTCCAGGATGGCGTCGACGATCTGCTGCGGCGTCTGCTTGCCCACCTTGCGGCCGCACGAGGGGCAGTGCTGCTCGCCGATGGAGGCGTAGAGCACGAGCAGGTAGTCGTGGACCTCGGTGATGGTCCCGACCGTCGAGCGGGGGTTGTTGGA
>DAIEMM010000111.1 GCA_027349605.1 Anaeromyxobacteraceae bacterium | reverse complement strand
TGGCCCTGGCGGAGCGGCACGGGCTCGCCATCATCGAGGACGCGGCCGAGATGCACGGCCAGACGTGGAACGGGCGGCCCTGTGGCAGCTTCGGCGCCCTGAGCGCGTTCAGCTTCTACCCCAACAAGCATGTAACTGCGGGTGAAGGCGGCATGGTCGTCACCGACAGCGACGCGCTGGCGGAGCGGTGCCGCGGCCTCCGCAACCTCTGCTTCCAGCCCGGTCGCAGGTTCGTCCATGAGCAGCTGGGCTGGAACTTCCGCATGACGAACCTCCAGGCCGCCATGGGCGTGGCCCAGCTGGAGCGGCTCTCCGAGTTCGTGGATCGCAAGCGCCGCATGGGAAGGCGGTACGGTGAGCTGCTCGAGGGGGTGCCCGGCATCGAGCTGCCTCCCGCCGAGACCGCCTATGCCCGGAACGTGTACTGGGTCTTCGGCCTGGTCCTGGGGGACGAGGTCCCCGCCGACGCCGCCGAGGTGGCGAGCCGCCTGGAGCGGCTGGGCGTGGGAACGAGACCCTTCTTCTGGCCCATGCACGAGCAGCCGGTGTTCCTCCGGAGGAACTGGTTCCAGGGGGAGCGGCACCCGGTCGCGGAGCGCATCGCGCGCCGGGGCCTCTACCTGCCGAGCGGGCTAGGGCTCACCGACGAGGAGCAGGAGCGAGCCGCCCAGGCGCTCCGGACCGTCCTGGAGGAACTCCGCGCATGAGCGTGTTCGGGGAGTACTCGCGCTACTACGATCTTCTCTACCGGGACAAGGATTACCCGGGCGAGGCCCGGTTCATCGCCGAGACGATCCGGCGTCACCGCCCCCAGGCGACCCGCATCCTGGAGCTCGGCTGCGGGACGGGGATGCACGCGCTGCTGCTGGGGGAGCAGGGCTTCCAGGTGGAAGGCGTCGACCGCAGCGAGGACATGCTGGCCGCCGCCGGACGGCGCCGCGACGAGGCCGAGGCGACCGTACGCGATCGGCTGAAGTTCGTGCAGGGAGACGTACGGGACTACCGGTCCACCCGGCGTCACGAGGCGGTGGTCTCCCTCTTCCACGTGATGAGCTACCAGACCACGAACGAGGACCTGAGGTCGGCCTTCGCCACGGCGGCAGCGAACCTCACCGACGACGGGATCTTCTTCTTCGACTACTGGTTCGGGCCGGCGGTCCTCACCGAGCGGCCTGCCGTCCGGGTGAAGCGGATGGAGTCGAGCGAAATCTCCGTCACGCGCATCGCCGAGCCCGAGCTGTTCCCCGACGAGTCGTGCGTGGAGGTCGGCTACACCATCTTCGTGGAGGACAAGGCCACGGGAGCAATCCGGCGTCTCGCCGAGTCCCACCGGATGAGGTACCTCTTCCAGGCAGAGATCGCGATCCTCGCAGCCGGGATGGGGATGAGGCCGGTTGAGTCCTGCGAGTGGATGACCGGGAGGAAGCCCGGACTCGACACCTGGGGCGTCTGCACGGTCCTCCAACGGTGAGGAGCGGAGGGTCGTGAGGCGGGTCGGGATCTTCCTCGGCGTCGAGCCGATCAACGGCGGGATGTTCCACTACGCCGAGAGCGTGCTCGAAGCCCTCTGCGCCCTTCCCGTGGGGGAATTCCGGGTGGTGGCGGCCTACGTGGCTCCGCTATGGGGGCCCATCCTCGACCGGCACCGGTGCGAGGCCGTCCACCTGAGGGCCGGGCGGATCGGGATGCGCCTGGCGAACCTGGCGATGGCGGCAGGCCTGCCTGCCGTGACCACGCGCCGGCTCGCCGGCCTCTCGAACCCGATCGTGATCCAGCTGGCCCGGCTGGGCTGCGACGCGTGGCTCTTCCCCGCGCAGGACTCGGTGGGCTACCAGGTCGAGGAGACCGTGGTGGTGTCCGTGCACGACCTCATGCACCGCTACGAGCCGCACTTCCCCGAGGTGTCGAGCCAGGGGCGGCGCGCCATCCGGGACCATCGCTTCCAGTCTCTGGCCGATCACGCCGCGGCCGTTCTCGTGGACTCGGAGGTGGGGCGGCAGCAAGTGGTGGAATCCTACGGGACGGACCCCGGCAAGGTGTACCCGCTGCCCTACGTCGCGCCGCGGCAGGTCGTCGCGGCCGAGGTGCCGCCCGATCTCGAGGGCCGGTACGCGCTCCCGGCCAAGTTCCTCCTGTACCCGGCCCAGTTCTGGCCCCACAAGAACCACGGGCGGCTCGTCGAGGCGCTCGCGACGCTGGTGGCGACCCATCCGGATCTCCACCTGGTCTGCGCCGGCGGCAAGAACCACGGGTACGAGGCGGTGGAGGCCCGCGTCAAGGCCCTGGGACTCGGAGGCCACGTCACGTTCACCGGCTACGTGGCCGACGCCGACCTGAAGGGGCTCTACCTCCGGGCCCGGGGGCTGGTGTTCCCGACGTTCTTCGGGCCGACCAACATCCCGCCGCTCGAGGCCTTCGCCTGTGGTTGCCCGGTCGCGGTGTCTTGGATCTACGGGATGCCGGAGCAGGTCGGCGACGCGGCAATCCTCTTTGACCCTTCTTCGATCCCTTCCATCGCCGAGGCGATGGCGCGGCTGTGGGACGACGACGCGCTCGTGGAATCCCTGCGCGAGAGGGGGAGGGCGCACGCTCTCGCCTGGGGCCAGGCGGAGTTCAACCAGCGCCTGCAGGTCATCCTCCAGGAGGTGTGGAGGCGCGGGCGAGCCCGCGCACGAGCGTCTCATACCGGTCGATGATCGGCTCCCGCGCGTTCTCCCGCTCGAACACCTCGCGGGCGCGTCGGCCCCACCCAGCCAGGCGATCCGGATCCAGGCGAGCCTCCCGGATTCCCTCCACGATGGCGCCGGCGTCGCACGGAGGAACGACGAGGCCGAAGCCGCCTCGACGGACGAGCCGGGCTGAGTCGCAGTCGTCGTCCACCGACGCGAGCACCGGCCTCCCGGCGGCCATGTAGCCCTGAAGCTTGCTCGGAACCGAGGTGCGCCCACGTCCCGGAAGCAAGGTGAGCAGCGAGAGGTCGGAGGCCGCCTGCACCTCGGCGAGCCGCTCCCGGGGCTGGTACGGGAACAGCCGGACGTTCGCCGGGAGCGCGCCCGTCCTCCGCCGTTCCTCCAGTTCGTTCCAGGCGGAACCGCCTCCGACGAGGACGACGTCCACGTCGGAGTCCACGGATCGTGAAACCTGGTCGATCACCCCTGCGCCCGACACGATGCCGGCGGTTCCCGAGTAGAGCACGACGAAGCGCTCGGGCCCGATGCCAGCCTCGCGGCGCCAGGAGTTGTCGCGGGGCCCGGGCCGGATCTCGTCCGGGTCGAGCCAGACCGGTAGGACCGATATCCGGTCTCCCGGGACCTGGCGGTAGCGGATGAGCAGGTCGCGCGTGGTCTCCCCGAGCACCACGATGTGATCCGAGAGGCGGTACTGGAGCCGTTCCGCCCAGCGCGCC
>DAIEMM010000372.1 GCA_027349605.1 Anaeromyxobacteraceae bacterium | reverse complement strand
GTTCACGCGTGCGGCGGGGGCCTGGTGGGGAGAGCCCGGGGTGCGCGAGCTGCCCACCCGGGAGATCGCCACCTTCGTGGCGCCGGGCCTCACCGAGGCGCGCATCCGGGAGAACGTGGACGCTCTCAACGAGGAGTTCCGGTCGCGCGACTACCGGCTGGAGGGTGGGCCCAGCTCCAACAGCTTCGTCAGTCGATTCCTCACGCGGCTGGGGCGCGAGCTCCCGGCCCTGGGCGACGTCGACCTTCCCGGGTGGGGATGGCATGGCTGAGGCGCCGCGCCGCAAGATGTGGCTCGACTGGCAGCGCGGCCTCGCCGTGCTCTACATGCTGCAGTGGCACACCTGGGACTCCTGGCGCGCCGACGCCGCCGCCACCGGCCAGGTCCACGATCTGCTCGGAGCCGTCGGCGGCTTCGCGGCCCCCTCGTTCCTCTACATGGCGGGCATGTCGCAGCTCCTCGGCGACGCCGCGCAGGAGCGGAAGGGCGTACCCGTGGGCGAGCGGCGCCTGGGCGCCGTTCGGCGCGCCCTCTGGCTCCTGGGCGTCGCCTACGGGCTCCGCATCTTCTGGTACGTGGCCGGTGGCGCGTGGCGGGTCCCGGACGGAGGGCAGGGGATCCTCAAGGTCGACATCCTGAACGTCATCGCGGTCTCCTTGCTCGTCTCGGCGCTCTTCACGGTCGGTCTCAAGCCCCGGACCCACGCCGCCCTCGCGGTCCTGGCCACGGCCGCGGTGGCCTTCCTGGCCCCGGTCGTGGCCGGGTGGAACCACCCGCCGAGCCGGGTGCTCGACTACCTCTACTCCGAGTGGCCTCGCGGCATCTTCACCCTCTTCCCCTGGGCGGCCTTCTGCTTCGCCGGGAGCGCCCTGGGAAGGCTGGCGCTCGGCGAGGCCCGGCCCTTCACCTGGATCGGGATCGGCGTGGCGCTCGCCGCCGCGGGCTGGGCCGGCGACAAGCTGCCGGACGTCTACGCGCACCAGGACTTCTGGCGCACCTCCCCGTCCTGGCTGGCCATCCGGCTCGGAGGCGTGGTGGCCACGAGCGGGGTCCTGCAGCTCGTTCCGGCCTCCGCCGACCGCTGGCTCTCCTGGCTCCGGACCATGGGACGTCACAGCCTGCTCGGCTACTTCCTCTCCATCGAGCTCCCCTACGGCGTGCTCTCGCGCCCCCTTCACAAGGCCCTCGGGACGTCGGCCGGCCTCGCCGGCGTCCTCGCCATGACGCTCCTCGTCTGGGCCGCCTCGGTGGCGGCGGAGCGCTACGACGGATGGAAGGCGCAGCGGGCGCGCGCGGCCGCATGAGGATGCTGCTCACGGCGGCGGCGCTCGTCGCGCTCGCCCTGCCCGGGATCGCTCAGGCGGGGCCGGCCCGCCGTGACGGCCCGCTCGTGGCGGCGCCCATCGTCTCCCGCGGCAAGCGGGTCGAATCCAGCCCCGGGGGCGGCAAGGTGGTCGTGGACGGGGTGTACCGGACGAGGTCCTCCTGGGCCGGGGGGCATCCCACCGCGGCGAGGCCGTCCTGGGTCGCCATCGAGATCGGCGCCTGCTGCTCGCGACTCCTCGTCGACTGGACCTCGTCGGGCAACCACGACTACATGGACCGGAAGTACGGAGCGCCGGTCGACTACCGCATCGAGACCTCCGCCGACTCCACGGACGGCGCCGACGGCACGTGGCGGACGGCCGTCGCCATCACCGGCAACCCGGTCCGGACGCGGGCCCACGCCATCGGCTTCTCCGGGCAGCGCTGGGTCCGGATGGTGGTCACCGGGCTCTCGCCCGACGTCTTCGAGTGGGGGCTCTACCTCGACGAGATCGACGTCCACGACCTCTCCCGCGGCGGCGACGACGTCTGGGTGTTCTTCGGCGACAGCATCACCTCGGCCGTCTTCGACCGCGCGCCGGCGCACCAGCCCAGCTTCCCGGAGGCCATCGCGCGCCGCCACCCGGGCTTCTACCCGGCCGTGGTCGGCGCCGGGTTCGGCAGCCTCCACCACGCCGACGCCGTGCGGCGCATCGACGAGGTCCTGGCGCTGAACCCCGACGCGAAGGTCATCGCCATGGGGTTCGGCTCGAACGACTGGGACCCGGCCGCGTTCCGGAAGGACCTCCTCGAGGTGGTGCGGAAGGTGCTCGCGGCCGGCCGCATCCCGATGGTGGCGCGGATTCCCTTCCGGGCCGACAGCCCGGTGGACTACCCGGAGCGGCTCAACGCCGTCGTGGACGAGGTGACGAGGCAGCTCGGGCTCCTGCCCGGGCCCGACCTTCACGGATGGTTCAAGTCGAACCCCGGGCACCTCAAAGACGGCCTGCACCCCGACGACGCGGGATCGATCGAGATGATCCGGCGGTGGGCGGAGGCCGCGGCGCCGCTCTACCCGTGACCGCGAGGCGTCCTACGGAGCGCCGGGGAGCCCCAGGCTCCTCGGGGCGGCGAGCGCCGCCCCCCGCGATTAAGGATGCCCCCATGGAGCGTGAAGTGAAGGAGGTCGTCACTCCCGTGGCCGCCAGCGACGGCGCCGGGGTGCGGCTCAAGCGCAGCATCGCCACCCAGACCCTCGACAATCTCGATCCGTTCTTCCTCTTCGACCACTTCGGTTCCGAGAACCCCGACGACTACATCGCGGGCTTCCCCATGCACCCGCACCGGGGCATCGAGACCATCACCTACATGCTCGACGGCAGCGTCTCCCACCGGGACAGCATGGGCAATGCGGGCGTCATCGGGGCGGGCGACGTGCAGTGGATGACCGCGGGACGCGGGATCCTGCACGAGGAGATGCCTCGGGCCGGTCCGCGGCGGCTCGACGGCTTCCAGGTCTGGGTGAACCTTCCCCGGCAGCTCAAGATGACCGCCCCGCGCTACCAGGACGTGCCCTCCGCGCGCATCCCGGAAGTGGCGCGCCCCGGCGGAGCGCGGGTCCGGGTGATCGCCGGGGAGGTGGACGGCGTGGCCGGGGCGGTGCGCGAGATCTTCGCCGATCCCACCTACCTCGACGTCGCGCTCCCGGCCGGAGGCAGCCTCGAGCAGCCGGTTCCTCGCGGCCACACCGCCCTCGTCTACGTCTTCCAGGGGGAGGTCACGGTGGGAGGAGGCGCTGCCGGGGGCGGCCAGGCCGTCCCGGCCCCGCGCCTCGTCATCCTCGGGGACGGCGACGTGGTCCGCCTCCGCGCCGGCGGCGCTCCCGCCCGGTTCCTCCTGCTCTCAGCCCAGCCACTCCACGAGCCGGCCGTCCGCTGGGGCCCCTTCGTCATGAACACGCGGGAGGAGATTGCCCAGGCCCTGCAGGAGCTCCGGGACGGGACGTTCGTCCGGGGATAGAGTGGAGAACCGCATGCTCTCCTGGGACCCATCCCTCTCCATCGGCGTACCCGAGATCGACGACCAGCAC
>DAIEMM010000367.1 GCA_027349605.1 Anaeromyxobacteraceae bacterium | reverse complement strand
CCCTCCCGCCGCTTCTTCCCCGTGGGGGCGCGGGCCCGCGTGTTCCTCGTCGGCCCGCGCGCGGTGCTCCCGGTGCCGCCGCGCCGCCTGCGCGACCTCGCCGACCCGCGGCTGGCCGGCCTCCAGGCTCTCGCATTCCCGGATCGTGGCGAAGGACCGGCCACCTTCGCCGCGCTGGCGGTGCTCTCGACCGACGAGGCCGCGCTGGGCCTGGCCCGGGCCATCGCGGCGCAGCGCCCGCAGTTCGCTCCGGACGGAGCCGGGGTGCAGGCGCTCGTCGCATCCGGCAAGGCGGCCTTCGGCCTGGCCGGCTCGGAGCAGGCGGCGGCCGGTGCGGTGAGCGTCTCCGCCCTCGAGGTGGTCTACCCGGACCAGGCCGGATTCGGGACACTGGTGTTTCCGACCGCGGCCGCCGTGCTGCAACGGGGAGTCGAGAATCCCGCAGTGCACGCCCTCGCCGACTGGCTCTCGGGAAGCGACGCGGAGCAGCTCCTCGTGGCCCGGACTCCCGGTCTCATGCCCCTGCGCGTGGACGTCCCCGTGCCGCCGGGCGTCAAGTCGGCCCGCGACCTGCGATCGCCCGAAATCGACTGGGATCGGCTGAGCGAGGCGGATCGTCGACTTACGCCCCATCTGGGACGTCTCGTGCAGCACTGACCCGACGGTCGTGCAGCCATGTCGGGGCGTCCCGATTGGATACCTTATTCAGCCGTGTTTACAGCCCCTTGGGGGTGCGAAGGGGGCTTCGCGTCCCTGAATCATGGACAGAATCAATCGTGAATCCGTACCCATGTGATGGTCCAGGGAAACGGGCCCCAGGGGGGTGGCAGGCCGGCGGGTCGTTGCTATCGTACAGGGGTGAAACCCGACCGGGTTCGCGGGGGGGAGCAGCAAGAATCCGCGTTCGGCCGGGTACGGAGCCAGCCTCGAAAGGAAATGGACGAACCCATGGCCCAGATCGACATCGAAATCCTGCAGCCCTTCGCGACGCGATTCCTGGAGGGAACCAATCTCACCCCGGCGGAGCGTGCCGAGGTACTCCGCATTGCCCAGGGTTTCGCCTGCAAGGACTCCGCGTCCGCCGCCGGCGTCTCCCCGGAGACCATCCGCGCCCGCCGCAAGCGCATCTACCGAAAGCTCGACGTGCCGGGGTCGGCCGAGCTTCTCGCGAAGCTCCTCGCGCTCTCGCTCAAGATGCTCTCGAAGGGAGAGCGTCTCGAGGCCCGTCCGGTGGCCGTCGCCATGCCGATGCAGGCTCCGGCGCAGGTCCAGCCGGTGATGCGCTAGCCAGGTCCGCCGGCGACGGCGGCTCGACCGCCTGTCGACCGCCTGCCCGCGATGCCCCGTCCTCCTCCCGGAGGCGGGGCGTTTTCATGACGCTTGCGTCCCGGGCGAAGCCATCAGGCGGAGAGCCAGCCCTCGATCCGCTCGGCCACCTTGGCGGGCGTGAACCCGTAGGACTCGGCGAGCGACTTCTCCGGCGCGCTGGCGCCGAACCTGTCGATGCCGATCACCAGGCCGTCGGCGCCCGTGAGCCTCCACCACTCGATGCCGCGCCCGGCCTCCACCACCGCCACGCGCTGGCCGGCGGGGATGACCTCGCGCCGGACGGCCTCGGGCTGGGCCTCGAAGCAGGTGAGGCAAGGCACCGAGACCAGCCGGGCTGCGATGCCCTTCGCCGCGAGCAGCGCCGCGGCCCCCTGGGCGGTGGCGACCTCGCTGCCGGTGGCGACGAGGGTCACCTTCGCGCCGGGCGGGTCGGCGACCACGTAGCCGCCTCGCTGCGCCTTCGCGGGATCGAAGGCCACCGGCCGCTCGATCCGGGCGATCTTCTGCCGGGTCAGCACCAGGGCCGTGGGTCCTTCACGGCGGGTGAGAGCATGCGCCCAGGCCAGCGCGGTCTCGAGCCCGTCGGCCGGTCGCACCACGTGCAGGTTGGGGATGGCGCGGACCGCGGTGAGCTGCTCCACCGGCTGGTGCGTGGGCCCGTCCTCGCCCAGGAAGATCGAGTCGTGGGTCCAGACGTAGACGACCTGGAGGCCCGCCAGCGCGGCCAGGCGCACCGGCGGGCGCATGTAGTCGGAGAAGACGAAGAAGGTTCCGACGAAGGGGATGTGGTTGCCGTCGTAGGCGAGCCCGTTGGCGATGGAGCCCATGGCGTGCTCGCGGATGCCGAAGTGGACGTTGCGGCCCGCGTACTGGCCGGGAAGGACGCCTCCGGCCCCCTTGAGGTCGGTGAGGTTCGACTCGGCCAGGTCGGCCGATCCGCCCACGAGGCACGGCACGAGCGCCGCGGCCTTCTGGGCGATGGCCTGGGAGAGCTTGCGGGTGGCGTCGGCTCCGTCGGCTCAGTCGAGCAGCTTCGTGGCCAGGTCGGCCGGGACGGTCCGATCGAGGTGCGCGTCGAGGAGCCTCGCCGCGTCGGGATTCGCCGCCCGCCAGGCGTCTGCGCGCCGCTTCCAGGCCTCGTGCTCGGCCCTCTTCCCGCGGACGACCTCGTTCCAGAGCGCCTGCACGTCGTCGGGGACGAGGAAGCGCGGCTCCTGCGGCCAGCCCAGGAACTCCTTCGTGGCCTCGAGTTCGTCCTCGCCGAGCGGCGCGCCGTGCGCGCTCGACTTGCCGTGCTTGTTCGGGGACCCGTAGCCGATGACGGTGTGCACCCGGATGAGGCTGGGGCGGGTGAGGTCCGCCTTCGCCGCGTCGATGGCCCTCGAGATCCCCTCGCGATCGCGCCCGTCCACGCTCTGGACCTGCCAGCCGTAGGCCTCGAACCGGCCGGTGACGTCATCGCCGGAGAAGGCGAGGCTCGTGTTCCCGTCGATGGTGACCCGGTTGTCGTCGTAGAGGTAGACGAGCCGGCCGAGCTTCAGGTGTCCGGCCAGGCTGGCGGCCTCGGAGGAGACGCCCTCCATGAGGTCGCCGTCGGAGACGATGGCGTAGACCCAGTGGTCCTCGACCGGATTGCCGGGCCCGAGCCGCGCGGAAAGCATGGCCTGGCCGAGCGCGAAGCCGACCCCGTTCGCGAAACCCTGCCCGAGGGGACCGCTCGTCACCTCGACGCCCGGGGTGTGGCCGAACTCGGGATGGCCGGGAGTCCGGGATCCGGCCTGGCGGAAGGACTTCAGATCCTCGATGGAGACGTCGAAGCCCGCCAGGTGGAGCAGCGAGTAGAGGAGCATCGACCCGTGGCCGGCCGAGAGGATGAAGCGGTCCCGGTCGATCCAGCGGGGCTCCGACGGGTCGAAGCGAAGGTGGCGCGTCCAGAGCACGAAGGCCATGTCGGC
>DAIEMM010000365.1 GCA_027349605.1 Anaeromyxobacteraceae bacterium | reverse complement strand
CGTGCCACCAGCGCGAGCGAGCGATCCACGAACGGTCGCCCCCGGTCGAGGGTGACCCGATCGTTGCAGAACGGGGCGTAGCCGATCCGGCGCGGCGCCCGGGAGAGCCAGGCCACCGACCCGGACCGGGCCGAGGGATGGGAGACGAGGGCCACGTCGGGCGCGAAGGCGCGCAGCCGGGCGCCCAGGCGCAGGACTCCACGCAGCCCGGCGTCGGACCGGCGCTTGTCGAAGGTGAAGACCTCGTCGACCCCGGGCATCAGGCGGGCCACCGGCTCGCCGCGCGGGGAGACCACCAGGCCGACCTCGCTGCCCGGCCAGTGCGCCTTCAGGGCCCGCACCGCGGGCCCGAGGAAGACGGTGTCGCCGAGGAAGGCAGGGTGGACGAGGAGGAAGCGCACGGGAGGTCAGCGGAGCGGCCGGGCCTCCTCGACGAGCATGACCGGGATGCCGTCCCGGATCTCGAAGGCGAGCCGGCAGCGGGTGCAGTGGATCTCGCCCCGGTCCTCGTGGAACTCGAGGTCGCCCTTGCACTTCGGGCAGGCGAGGATCTCCTTCAGCTCGGGTGCGAGCGCCATCGACACCTCCTCGGGACCTCATACCCCGCGCCGGCCGGGCACCGCAACGAGGAGCGCGCCCTCGAGCGGCATCCGGGCGGGTGTGGCCGTCAGGCGGGCGGGAGCCGGCGGACCCGCTCCAGGAACGCCTCCACCGCCCTCCCCCGCGCCTCCTCTGTGAAGAGCTCCCGCATGCGGACGCGGGCGGCGGCTCCCATCTCACGTCCGCGGTCGGGGCGGGCCAGGACCCCGGCCAGGGCGTCGCCGAGAGCGGCCACGTCGTCCGGCGGCACCAGGAGGCCCGTCTCGCCGTGCACGATGCTCTCGGCGGGCGCTCCGAAGGCCCAGGCCACCCCGGGGCGGCCGCAGGCCATGCCCTCGAGCAACGCCCGGCAGGTCCCGTCGTTCCCCTCGGCGAGCAGGACCTTCACGTCGAGCGTGCGGTAGGCGGCGGCCAGATCCGGTCCGCGCCGGTAGCCGGCGAAGATCACGCGCTCGGCGAGGCCGCTCCGCTCCACGTGGGCCCGCAGGACGGGGATCCCCTCCCCTCGCCCCACCACGACGAGCCGCGCCGCCGGGAGCCGGGCGGCGACGCGCCCGAAGGCGTCCACGAGCTCCGCATGACGCCGATCCGGCTTCACCCGCGACACGATCCCGGCCACCGGCGCATCCTGCGCGATGCCCAGCTCGGCGCGGAGGTCGGGGCCGTCGGGGGTGAAGGTCCCGGCGTCCACGGCGCCGCGGGCGACGGCGACGCGCTCGGCGGGGACGTGGAAGCGCTCGCGGAGGATGGCGGCGTGGGCCTCGCAGACGGCGATCAGGCCGTCGGAGCGCCGGTGGGCCCAGCCCTGCAGCCCCCGATCGGCGAGCGAGCGGGAGGAGTGGACGGTGCGCACGACGCGGGTCGGGCCGCGCGCCACGGCGAGGACGGCCAGGGCGTGGTCGTGGGAGAAGTTGGCGTGGACCACGTCGAAGTCGCGGGCCACCCGCCGCAGCCGGAGGAGGTCGCGGACCATGTCCAGGGGACCGCCCTTGGTGGAGAGGGCGAGGTCGGCGCGCGGAGGGAACCCCTCGGCGGCGAGCCGCTCGCGGAGGTCCCCCTCCCTTCGGGCGTCCACCGCCACCTCGACGTGGTGACCCCTCCGGACGAGCTGCCGGGCCACCGACGTCATCGGCTCGGCCGGGCCGGTCCAGGCTGGCGACGAGAGCAGCTCGAGGACCCTCACCGGACGAGCTCGAAGTTGCGGTACTCGGCGATGCGGATCCCGGTGCCGGCCTCGAAGAGGTCGAGCAGGTCCTCGCGCAGGTGCCCGGGGCGGATCCGCCGCCGGCGCGGCTCGAACACCCAGTCCTCGGCGGCCACCCGCGCCGCCATGGTCGCCGGATGCGTCCCCTGGAATGGGCGGACCTTCTCCTCCACGTCGTAGGAGAACCCCTGGCTGAGCCGCCGCCGCCGCGCCTCGTTCCCCTGGTAGAGGCGCTCGAACTCGGCCAGCTTCTCGGCCTGCTGGACCGGCGGACGTACCCACCCGTAGTGGAAGACGCGCGCCCCGGAACGCGCCACGCGCAGCTTGCGCGCCGGGTCGCCGGGCTTGAGGGATCGCGGCCGTTCGCCGGTGAATCCCGCGGGGGGAGCCCAGACGCGGAACCCCTGGGCGTCCTTCCAGGAACGCACTCCCCGTCCGGCCTTGAAGGCACGGACCTCCTGGCGGTACCAGCGGCGCGAGATGCCCACCGTGTGGAACGAGCCATAGAAGTGCACGTACTCGAAGACGAGACCCTCCACGGCCGGGTCGGCGTGCATCCGGGCCAGGGCGTCCCGGATGCGCGGATGGTCGTCCTCGTGCAGCACCTCGTCCGCCTGGAGGTAGAGGCAGGCGTCGCCGGTGCAGCAGTCGAGGGCGATGTCGGTCTGCTCGGCGAGCACGCGGCCGCGCACCAGGCTTCCCTCGTCCCAGACCGACTCGACGACCACGATGCGCGGGTCGTCGATGCCCCGGACCAGGTCCAGCGTCCCGTCGTCGGAGCGCCCGACGTTCACCACCATCTCGTCCACGAGCGGGAGCGCCGACCGGATGGACTCTGCGAGGGGGTAGCGGAGCCGGACGGCGTTGCGGGCGAACGTGAAGCCCGAGACCTTCAACGGCGCCTCCGCGGGGAGAGCCGCCGCAGGAGGTCGGTGGTGGAGTGGTCCTTCGGGTCGCCGGCGACGGCGGCGCGCCCCCCGTACCGGGCCACCTCGGCCGCCTCGGGGATGGTCTCCGGGGTGTAGTCGGTCCCCTTCACGTGGACGTCCGGCCGGAGCTTGCGGATGAGCGGGACCACGGTCCGCGAGCCGAAGACCACCACGTGGTCGACGCAGGCCAGCGCGGCGACGATCTCGGCCCGCTCCGCCTGGGGGACCACCGGACGCCCCGGCCCCTTGTTCCGCCGGGTGGAGGCGTCGCTGTTGACCGCCACCACCAGCACGTCGGCGAGCGCCCGTGCGCCCTCCAGGTAGCGGAGGTGCCCGACGTGGAAGAGGTCGAAGATGCCGTTCGCCAGCGCGATGGTCTTCCCGGCCCGGCTGGCCCGGGCGCGGAGCGCGGGTAGGTCCGAGATGCGCAGGCGTGTGGCCATCACGGTCCCAGCAGCTCGCGGCGGATCTCGTCCCGGTTCACCGTGGCCGTGCCGGCCTTCTGGACGACGATCGAGGCGGCGACGTTGGCGAGCTGCATGGCATCCACCGCGTCCGCGCCGGAGGCGAGGGAGGCGGCGTAGGTGGCGGCCACGGTGTCGCCCGCGCCGGTGACGTCGACCGCCTCCTTGTCGCCGTGGGCGTCGAGATGGACGGGCCTGCGTCCGCGCGCGAAGAGGGACATGCCGTTGTGGCCGCGGGTGACGAGGAGGGTCTCACAGCCGAGCCGGCGCAGGAGAGAGCGCGCGGCGCGGGCGAGCCCCTCCGGCGTGGAGGCCCGGATCCCGGTGGCCGCCTCCAGCTCGGGCTCGTTGGGCTTCAGCATGGTGAGGCCGGAGAAGGCGTTCAGGGCGTAGCGGGAGTCGACGCAGACCGGGATGCCGCGGCGCCGCAGGCCGCGCAGCGCCTCCACCACCCGCGGGGAGAGCACCCCGGAGCCGTAGTCGCTCGCCAGCACGGCGGTGGCCCCGCGCGCGGCGCGCAGGAGATCGGCGATGAGACGCCGCTCCACCGCCGGCGGGACCGGCTCGGGGGTGCGGTCGACCCGCAGCATCTGCTGGCGCCGGGTGGAGCGCCCGCCGGCCAGGATGCGGGTCTTGGCCTCGGTGGCCCGCCCGCGCACCCGCTGGACGCCCTTCACATCCACCGCGCCCGCGCGCAGGACGCCGAGCAGCCGGGAGCCCAGGGCGTCGTGGCCGACCAGCCCCACCGCCCGCACGTCGACGCCGAGCGCGGCCAGGTTCTGCGCGGCGTTGCCGGCACCGCCGGGGGCGAGCTCGCTGCGTTCGAAGCGCACGATGAGCACCGGGGCCTCCCGGCTGATGCGCTCGGTCTCGCCGTAGACGTACTCGTCGGCGACGAAGTCTCCCACCACGACCACGCGGCTCTGGGAGAACTTCTGGAGGAGCGGTGCGAGCGACGCGAGGCGGGGAGGCTTGCTCCTGACCATGGCCGTGTCTACTCCGCGCCCTCTGCGGGGTCAATTCGCCGGGGACGGCCCTTGCGGGCCCCTCCCTCCGGCGGGCGCGTCTTCCACCGTCGGTGGAGCCAGTACCAGCGGTCGGGGTGGAGCCGGACCCAGCGCTCCAGCCTGTCGTTCAGGTCCTAGATGAAGGCGAGCACGTCGGCCTCGCGGTCGCCGGTCCGGGGCGGGACGAGCGGCCCCTCGATGACGATGCGGTGCCTGCCGTCCTCGAGCGGGAGGTCGAGCATGAAGAAGACCACGGCGTTGCTTCGCAGGGCCAGGTAGGCCGGCGTCGGGGCGGTCGCGGCCGGCACCCCGAAGAAGGTGGGGAAGATGGCGCGGTGGCCGGGCATGTTCTGGTCGATCACGTAGCCCAGGACCTTCCCGTCGCGCATGGCGCGCTGGGCGGCCTTCAGCGTCTCGCCGCGGGTGACCTCGAGCACCTCGAGGCCGGCCCGGGAGCGCCCGCGGTTCCAGAAGCGTCCCAGCCAGCCTGCGCCCATCCGGCGCACCACCATGGCGATCTTGTAGCCCTGCAGGTTGTGCACCGCGGCCAGGTTCTCGAAATTGCCGAAGTGGGCCGTGCAGACCACCACCGGGCGGCCGGACTCCAGCGCCGCCAGCACGACCGCCCGCATCTCCGGGTCGTAGACGTACATCCGCTCGAGCTCGTCCCGGTCCAGCCGGGTGACGAGCAGGAACTCGAGGGCCATCTGCCCGATGTTGACGAAGGTCCGCTTGCCCACCTCCCTGCGCTGGGCCTCGGTCCAGTCCGGGAAGGCGAGGCGCAGGTTGTCCATGATCACGCGGCGCCGGACGTGGAGGGTCCAGAGCAGCCATCCCAGCATCCTCCCCAATCCGATCAGGAACCGCCTCATCCCGCCCCTCCCCGCATCGCGGCGCCCAGCGCCGCACCGAGGACCTCGTCTCCGCGCAGGACCTCCGCGTCGATCCCCACCGCCCGGATGCGCCCGTCCCCCGCGACCCCGGCCGGCAGCCTCACCGCGTCCTTCTCCGTCGTGACCAGCATTCCCGCCCCGGCTCGCCCCGAGGCCTCCACCGCGTCCCTCACCATGCCTTCGGTGAAGCGCTGGTGGTCGGGGAACTCGAACACCGCGACCACGGAAGCTCCCAGCGCCTCCACCGTGCGCCGCACGCTGTCCGGCCGGGCGACGGCGGTGAGGAGCCCCACGCTCCGGCCGGCCAGGTCGGCGAGGGGGAAGGACCG
>DAIEMM010000098.1 GCA_027349605.1 Anaeromyxobacteraceae bacterium | reverse complement strand
GGGGTCGCCGCGGCCCGGCCACCGTGGGTGGTGACGCAGCAGGAGGGGGACGTAACCCTCTTCACCAGCAGGGTGCGGATCGAGGCGGGGGCGACCCCGGTGCGTTAGGCTCCCGGTCGTGCGCAGAGTCCACATCGCCCTGGCCGCCTTCCTCGCCTCCTGTGCGCATGCGCCGGCGGTGGCACCCGCAGCTTCCGTCCCGGCCTCGAACGAGGTCCTGATCCGCATCGAGCGCGCCGCCGGCGGGGGAACCTGGCGGGTGGCGTGGCGCCTGCCCCGGCCGGTCCGGGAGGTGCGCTTCTCGCGCCCCGGCCACGGCGACCGGGCCGCACACTGGACGATCGGGACCGCGGGGCTCTCGCTCTCGACGGAGGACGGCGTGGACCGGATCACCTCGGCGGGCCCGCCCTTCCGCGGGTTCGAGGTGGTCGTCGCCGAGTACGCCCGGAAGCCGGAGAAGGACTACCAGGTCTTCATCCCGTTCACCGACGGGAGCGTCCTCGTCTTCACGGGAGCCTTCGACGTGGACGCTCCGGCGGGCGGCCCGTCGTGGCCGATCGGATACACCCTCGTCCCCCGCCCCGGAGAGGGGGTCGTGGTCGGCGGGGTCTCCCACCGGGGCAAGGCGGCGTGGATCGCGGAGGGCGACGGCACGTACGCCTGCTTCGGCGACACGCCCCCCGTCGAGACCCCGTTCGGCGTGGCGGTCGTGGACCGGGGAATGCCCGCTTGGCTCCGGGACCGGACGCTCGCCCTCGCACCCCGGGTCTTCGCCCGCTACGCCAGCGGCACCGGGCAGGCCCTCTCCGAGCGACCCACCCTCTTCCTCTCCTACGGAGTGGATCCCGCTCCGGGTCGCCAGTCCTTCGGCGGCTGGACGCTCGAGGGCGTCGTCCAGCTCGACACCCGGCTCGGCGCGCGCCACACGGGGGAGGAGGACCCGGACGTCTGGGAGAAGCAGGCCCGCCTCCTCGCGCACGAGGCAGCCCACCTCTGGCTCGATCACGCCTTCCGGCCCGCGGAGCCGGCGGGCCGCTGGCTCGACGAGGGGGGCGCCGACGCCTTCGCGCTCCGCGCGCTCGTCGACCTGGGCGTGATCACGCGGGAGCGCTTCCAGGAGACCCTCTCCGCCGACGCGGCCGAGTGCCTGCGCCAGCTCGAAGACGGGCCGCTCTCCGGAGCCGCGCGCGCCGGGCGCTGGAAGGCGCTCTACCGCTGCGGGGAGCTGGCGTCCTTCCTGGCCGAGGCGGCGGCCTCGCGCCGCGACCCGCCCTGGGACCTGCTCCAGTTCTGGGGGCAGGTCTTCTGGGATGCGCCGGACCGGACCTACGACGAGGAGTCGTGGTTCTCGGTCCTCTCCGCGCTCCCGGGCGGACCGGAGGCCTCGGACGTGGTCCGGCGGATGGTGGATCGGCCCGACCCGTCCATCGCCGCCGCGGTGGGCTCCCTGCTCCGGATCGGGGCGTGGCCAGCCCGGTAGTGCGCGGGTCGATTGCAACCTCCCGCAGGACGCCTGGGGGGCCCGGGGGGGCTTCTCCTTCGCCTCGGTGGGCCCGGCCACCTTCCTGCTCGGCGTCGCCTACGAGAGGGTCTTCACGAACTGTACGGGCACGTGCGCGTACTGGGTTCCCCAGGTGGCGGCCTGCTTCGCGCTGTGACCGGGCCGGGCGGCCGCCCCATCTGCGACCGATTGCCCGGTCGACATCGCCCCCCCGAGGTGGTTCGATCGCCGGGGATGGAGGGCGTCAAGACCTACCGGAAGCAGCACATCGTCACCTCGGTCGTCGCGGTCATCGTCGACGATCGGGAGCAGGTCCTGCTCACGCGGCGCAGCATCCCGCCCTTCGCGGGGCAGTGGGTGATGCCCGGGGGGAAGATCGAGCTCGGCGAGCCGATGCTGTCCGCCCTGCACCGGGAGGTGCGCGAGGAGGTCGGGATCGACGTCGTCGTCGTCGGCCTGGTCGACGCCTTCGAGCACGTCGCGCCCGGGGCCGACAACGACCACCACGTCATCCTCTACTTCCGGTGCCATCCCGCCAGGACCGACGTCACGCCCAACCCCGACGAGGTGGACGAGGCCCGCTGGGTCCCGCGCTCCGTGCTCGACCTCTACACGACGACGATGCCGGCCGGGACCCGCCACGTCCTCTCCCGGCTCTTCCCGGAGCTGGAGGGTGCGGGCGGCATCGGGCCGGTGCCCGCCGGGGGAACCCCGGCGTGATCCAGATCCTGGAGACCGAGGTGAACCTCGAGTACGTCCTCGGCAACCACCTCCACTGCCTGGTGGCGCAGCTCCCGGTGCGGCTCTGCGCCTCGGAGACCGGCTTCGCCCTCTGCGACCGCGAGGCGCACTGGCGGAACGTGGCCTCGGTGCTCGACCTGGTGTCGGAGGACCAGCGCTTCCGGAAGCTCCACTTCCTCCTCTTCCCGGAGGCGGCGGTGCCCGCCGCGCGCCTCGACGAACTGCTGGGGATCGTCCGGGACCGCTTCCGGCCCGACACGGTGACCATGTTCGGGCTGGAGCACGTCTCCCTGCGCTCCTACCTCGAAACCCTGCGGCGCTTCGGCGATGACAACCGGCGCGCCATCCCCGCCGTCGAGCACGACCTGGCGGTCGGTGCGCTCCCCGACATCCCGGTGAACTGGTGCTGCGTCGCGGTGAAGGAGGCGAGCGGACGGCTGCGCGTGTTCTTCGAGGCCAAGAGCCACCCCTTCCGCGCCGAGGAGTTCCTGGACAAGTCGGACGACCTCTACCGGGGCCGGCACTTCTGGTGGTTCCGCGCCCAGCCCGCCTTCTTCCACTTCATGGTCCTCGTCTGCCTCGACTACCTGTACCGGGACCTCTACGGCTCCAACATCCGGCGCATCGTCGATCACGCAAACCAGCAGTACTTCTCCGCGCGCCGCGCCCTGGACGCGCTCTTCGTCCTGCAGTGCAACCCCAAGCCCGACCACCGTTCCTACCGCGACGTGCTGTCCGGGTTCTACGGCGAGTACCTCGAGGACACGCCCGGCGTTCGGGACACCATCACCGTCTTCGCGAACAGCTCGAACGAGAGCGAGATCGGCGAGCCTTGCCCGGGCGGGTTCGGCGCCTCCTCGGTGATCCTGGGGCCGAGGCACCGGCTGGCCCGGGTGGTGGCGCCGGAGTTCACCACGGACGACTTCCACGGTGCCCCGGTCTGCCGGCTCCGCTTCGGGATCGAAACGCGGCTCTACTACTTCAACCTTCCGCTCCACCACGAGCTCGACCCGCGGACCAGCCACCAGCCGCTCAAGGTGCACGCCGTGCTGCGGCCCGAGGACGGCCGCTGGGTCGCGGTCGGCGGCGGGCCCTTCATGGCGGACCTCTGGGCGCGCCCCGGCGTCCGCTGAAGGCGCCTCACCGGCGGCGCCCATGCGGCGTCACATCCGGCCGCACGGTCGCCGGAACGGGCAGCGGCGGCAGGCGGTGAGGTCCTCGATCCGGGGGAAGCGCTCCTTCGACGCGGCGTTGCGCAGCGGGTCGTCGAGCCGTTCCTTCATGCCGGCGATGCTCTCCCGCATGCGGGCCTGGGCCGCCTCGAGCGCCGGGGCGTCCACCGCCACGTCGATGCGGTCGGCGCCGCTCCCGAGGTAGACGAGCCCTCCCACCACCGACTCGGGAGCCACCTGCCACTTGCGCTGCGCGTAGAGGGCGTACTGGGCGACCTGCATGTGGTCGGCGCCCCGCTCCTTGCCGGTCTTCCAGTCGAGGACGTGAACCCGGTCGTCCTCGTCCCGGTAGGCGAAGTCGATGGCCACCCAGATCCTGGTTCCCTCGAAGCTCCAGGAGTCGAGCTCGTCGACGGTGAGCCATCGCTGCACGGGGACGGACCGGATGCGGTCGAAGGTCTGACTGCCGTAGAAGCTCTGCAGCGAGCCCTCGATGAGCTCGTCCCAGACGCGCTTCCACTCCTCCGGCCCGACCGGCTCGGCGTACTCGTGCTCGAGGAGGCCGGGGATGCGCTTGGGGTCCCGCCAGTAGCTCTTGTCGCGGGAGGCGGCGAACTGCGTGCGGGACCGCCGGCGCGTCTCCTCGAGCAGCCGGTCGAGCGGCTTGCGGTCCCCGCTGACGCGGGAGCGGTTGAGCATGTGCCGGATGGCCTCGTGCACGACCGAACCGGCCCACTGCCAGCGGGAGGAGAGGTTCTTCAGCACGTACAGCTCGCGGGTCTCCGGGCCGGAGGCGGCGTTCCAGCCACCCCAGGACCCGTAGTAGTGGAACCAGTAGGCCCGCGGACACTCGGCGAACTTCTCGTGGCGCGACTTCGACCAGGAGAACTCGTTCTGCAGCTCCTTCATCGCGCTCATCAGGGCTTCCGGACCTCGAGGTCGCCCAGCGGGAGGCCGGCGACCCGTGCCTTGACGACCTCCGGGTCGCCCACCAGCACCGTGGTGAGCCTTCCGGTGTCGAGCACGCGGTCGGCCACCCTCTGCACCTCCGACGGCGTGACGCTCCGCAGGCGTTCCGGCAGGCGGACCCACCAGTCGTCGGGCAGGGCGTTCACCACCTGCTCGGCCAGCCGGCCGGCGGTCCCGGCTGCGGTGGCGAAATCGCCCGGCAGGGCGAGCACGAGCCCGTCCTGCGCATAGGCCAGCTCGGTCGCCGGGACCGGGACGTCGTGCAGCGCCTTCACCTGCGCGAGCAGGTCCCGGATGGCCTGGCCGGTCGCGTCGGCGCGCACCCCTCCGCCGAGGTAGGAGACGCCTCCCAGCCGCTGCGCCGACTCCCGGGCCGCGAGGCCGTAGGTGTAGCCCTTCTCCTCGCGGAGGTCGCGGAAGAGGCGCGAGGACGAGCCGCCGCCCAGCACCTCGAAGAGCACCTGCGCCGTCACGTAGTCCGGGTCGCTCCGGGCGATCCCGGGCATTCCCAGGATGAGGAAGGTCTGCGACGCCCCCTTCTTCTCCACGAGGACGGCTCGCCGCCTTCCGTCCGGCGCCTCGACGGCGGCCGGCCTCGCCGGCTCCGCCCCCTTCCAGCCGGCGAAGGCCTTCTCGAGCACGGGACGGAGCGTCGCCACGTCGACGTCTCCGACCACCACCAGCTCGGCGGCGCCGGGACGCCAGTGGTCGGCGTGGAACCGGACCAGGTCCTCCCGCGTGGTCTTCACCACCGATTCCTCGGTGCCCCCGGCCCAGTGGCCATACGGGTGGTCGCCCCAGTAGAGCTTCCCGAAGGTCTTGGAGGCGATGGCCCCGGGCTGGTCCCGCTGCTGGAGGAGCCCCACGCGCCGCTGGTCCTGGACCCGGAAGAAGTCGGATTCGGGGAAGGAGGGGTTCATCGTGACGTCGGCGAGGAGCTCGAGCAGCCGGGGCAGGTGGCGGGAGAGGCCGTACCCGGACACGAACGCGGCGTCCATGCTGGCCCCGGCGTTCAGGCTGGCGCCCAGGAACCCCAGCTCGTCGGAGAGCTGCGTCGCCGACCGGGCCTTCGTTCCCTCGGTGACCATCGCGGCGGTGAACCCGGCCACTCCGGGCAGCGCCGCCGGGTCGCGCGCCGCGCCCCCCTCGAGCAGCACGAGGTGGACCGCGACGATGGGCAGCCGGTGGTACTCGACCAGGCGGACGGGGAGCCCGTTGCCGAGGGTGAACTTCTGCTGCGTCGGGAGCTTCAGGACCGCCGGGGGGCCGAGCGGCGGGACGACGGCCGGCGACCCGGTCGCGGCGACCGTGGCCTGCGGCGCCTCGGGGCGCCCCTGCACGGTGGCGCAGGCGGAGAACGCGAGGATCGCGAGGAGCGCTGCGGACCTTCGGGCGCGCATCAGCGGGCCTCCTGGGCGGGCTGCGGGGAGACGATGGACGGGGTGGGCATGCGGGGCACGACCGTGAGCCGCACCCGGTGGGTGTTGGCGAGCCAGGTCGCCGCGGCGGCGCGCACGTCGGCCGGGGTCACCGCCCGGTAGCGCTCCAGGTCCTTCCCCAGGTATCCGGGGTCCCCCCGCTCCCAGTAGTAGCTGTTCAGGTGCGCGGCCCGCCCGCCGAAGCCGCCCACCGGCTCGAGGGAGAAGATCACCTGCGCCTCGATCCGGTTCTTGGCCCGCTGCAGTTCCTCGGCGGTGGGGCCGTCCCGGGCGATCCGGGCGATCTCCTCGTCGATGACGGTGACGAGCCTGTCGACCCGCGTTCCCGGCTTGGGAGTGGCGATGACGAGGAACATCCCGGCGAGGTCCTGCGACTGCTGCCCGGCCATCACGTTCTGGGCGATGCGATCGTCCATCACCAGGCGCTTCTGGAGCCGGCTGGACTTGCCGTTGGCGAGGATGTCCCCGAGCAGGTCGAGCGCGGCGTCGCCGTCCGCGTAGGCCTTCGGCGTCTGCCAGGCCAGGTACAGGCGGGGGAGCTGGACGTCGTCCTGGAGGGTGACCCGCTTCTCGGCGGTGAGCGGCACCGGGGGCGCCACCTCCCGCTGCGGGGGGTCGGCCCGGGGGATCCCTCCGAAGTACTTCTCCACCAGGGCGCGGGTCTTCACCGGGTCGATGTCGCCGACGATGGCGAGGGATGCGTTGCCCGGGCCGTACCAGCGGTGGAAGAACTCCTTCACGTCCGCGAGGGATGCCGCCTGCAGGTCCTCGTGCGAGCCGATGGTCTGCCAGTGGTACGGGAACTCGGGGTTCCAGAGGTTCTCGAGCAGGGCCTTCCAGGCCAGCCCGTAGGGCCTCATCTCGTAGTTCTCGCGCCGCTCGTTCCGGACCACCTCGCGCTGGTTGTCGAGCTTGGCCTGGTCGAGCGTGGGGAGGAGGTGCCCCATGCGCTCCGCCTGGATGAAGAGCATCTGCTCCAGCGCGTTCGACGGGACCTGCTCCCAGTACTGGGTCCGATCGTCGCTGGTGGAACCGTTGGAGGTGCCCCCGGCCGCCTCGATGAGCCGGTCGGCCTCCCCCTTGGGAAGGTGCTCCGTGCCCTGGAACATGAGGTGCTCGAAGAGGTGCGCGAAGCCGGTCCGGCCGGGCTTCTCGTCCTTCGACCCCACGTCGTAGGCCACCTCGACGCCCACCAGCGGCGCGGTGTGGTCCTCCGAGAGGATGACGTGGAGCCCGTTCGGCAGGGTGAACTGCTGGAAGGGGATGGACGGGGTCGCGGGTGCCGGGGCCGCGAGGGCGCTGCTGCCGGCGAGGGCGAGGAGGGCGATGAGGGTCTGCATGGCCCTCTGTTCTAACCGGGATCTACCCCCTCGGCTCGATCCGCATCCCCTTGGGGATGACCACGATGCCGCTCTCGGTCACCTGGAAGCGCGCC
>DAIEMM010000301.1 GCA_027349605.1 Anaeromyxobacteraceae bacterium | reverse complement strand
GGCGGCGCGGCCGGCGACGCCGAACGTGGAGGAATACTCGCGTTCAATCGTTGAACTGGCCCCGACCCGGACCCTGGTTGAACCGCTCACGCCCCGGGAAGCCCGGATGCACATCACGGTGACTCCGGAGTTCCTGGCGCTCCTCAAGAAGGCGAAGGCGGGAGAATCGCACCGGAACCCCGGCGCGACCGACGAGCAGGTGTTGAGGCTGGCGCTCGAGGGGCTCATCGAGAAGCAAGGGAAGCGGAAGGCCTGCGTGCCGGCGAAGGTGAAGCGGGAGGTGATGAAGCGCGACGAGGGGAAGTGCCAGTGGAAGCTCGCCGAGGGCGGTGTGTGCGGCGCGACGGCGAAGGTGGAGGTGGACCACGTCGTCCCACGAGGCAAGGGCGGCCCGGACACGGTCGACAACTGCCGGATCCTCTGCCGATCGCACAACCTCGAGGCGGCGCGGCAGGCCTACGGCGACGAGGTGATGGACCTGTTCACCCGGGGTGTATCGCGGACCGGTGGCTCGACCGCGGGCGAGGAGGTCGCGAAGTACGGGCCAGCACGGGGTGCGGTGCGGCGCCACAATCCGGTCGTGCGCCCGGCCGCAGGCGGGGTAGGGTGCGGTCCATGCTCTGGAAGGAAACCGCCGCCGTCCGCGCGCTCGGGCTGCGCATCCCGCTCCTCCTCTTCATCGCCCCCCGCGTCCTCGAGCTCGACGACGAGGGCGCGGCGGTCCTGGTGCCGCTCGGCTGGCGCACCACGAACCACGTCGGATCGCTCTACGTGGGGGTGATGGCGGCCGCGGCCGACCTGGCGAGCGGGATGAACGCCTTCTCCCTCATCCGGTCCCGGTACCGGCGGATCGTGCCGGTCTTCAAGTACGCCAACATGGAGTTCCTGAAGCGCGCCGACGGGGACACGGTGTTCCGGACCCGGGACGGACGGAAGATCGCCGCGGCGATGGAGGAGGCGGAGCGGACGGGGGAGCGGGTCACGCTCCCGGTGGAGGTGGTGGCCACCGTGCCGGAGAAGTACGGGGACGAGCCGGTGGCGAGGTTCGTGATGGGACTATCGGTGAAGAAGAGGAAGTGACGCGGGCGAAGGCGGGTGAGGGCGGGCATTGCGCCGGCCGAGGCCGGCGCCGCTACCGAAATGCCTGGATCCCCGTGACCGCCTCGCCGAGGACCAGCGTGTGCATCTCGTGGGTCCCCTCGTACGTGTAGACCGACTCGAGGTTCGCCATGTGGCGCATGACCGGGTACTCGCCGAGGATGCCGTTCGCCCCCAGGATGGTCCGGGCGCGGGAGCAGATCTCGCGGGCCACCGAGACGTTGTTCATCTTGGCCATGGAGATCTGGGCCGGGGTCACCGTTCCCGCATCCTTCCGGCGGGCCACCTGGAGCGCGAGCAGCTGCCCCTTCGAGAGCTCCGTCACCATCCAGGCCAGCTTCTCCTGGGTGAGCTGGAAGCCGGCGATGGGACGGTCGAACTGCGTGCGGCTCCCGGCGTACTCCAGCGCGCACTGGTAGCAGGCCTCGGCGGCGCCCAGCACGCCCCAGGCGATGCCGAAGCGGGCCTGGTTGAGGCAGCCGAGCGGCCCCTTCAGGCCCTTCACCCCGGGCAACAGGCTCCGCTCCTCGTCCACGATCACGTCCTCGAGGACCAGCTCGGACGTGACCGAGGCCCTCAGGGACCACTTCCCCTTCATCTCGGGCGCGGAGAACCCCGGGGTGCCCTTCTCCACCAGGAAGCCGCGGATGCCGTCGTCGGTGCGGGCCCAGACCACCGCCACGTCGGCGACAGAGCCGTTCGTGATCCACATCTTCGAGCCGTTGATGCGCCAGCGGCTCCCCTCCCGCACCGCCCGCGTGCGCATGCCGGACGGGTTGGACCCGAAGTCCGGCTCGGTGAGGCCGAAGCAGCCGACGGCCTCTCCGCGGGCGAGCCGCGGGAGCCAGTGGTCCTTCTGCCCCTCCGACCCGTAGGCGAAGATCGGGTACATGACGAGCGAGCCCTGCACCGAGGCGAAGCTGCGCAGCGCCGAGTCGCCGCGCTCCAGCTCGTACATGAGCAGCCCGTAGGCCGCGCTGGAGAGTCCGGCGCAGCCGTAGCGGGCCGGGAGGGTGGGACCGAGGAAGCCCAGCTCTCCCATGGGCGGGATGAGCGCCGCCGGGAAGGTCTGGTCCTGGGCGTGCCGCTCGATCACCGGGAGCACCCGCTCGTTCACGAACTGGCGGGCCTGCGCCTGCACCATCCGCTCCTCGTCGGTGAGGAGCTCGCGCATCCCGAGGAAGTCGGTCATCTGGTTCGAGCCGTTCATCCGCCCTCCGCCTCGCGGCCGGGGGAGAGCCCCGACCGCACGTTTCCGAGGAGCGCCAGGAGCCGCGGCCCCACGTCGCGCTTCAGCGTCTCCGGCTCGAGCTGGAAGGCCGCTCCGCTCACGCCCACCACGACGATTCCGGCGCCGTCCGGCAGCGGGAGCGGCGCCGCCACCGCGTTGATCTCGCGCCGCCAGTCCCCCACGCCGAAGCAGAGGCCGAACGCGTCGTGGTCGCGGAAGGCCTGCTCCATGCGCTTGCGGTTCACCGGCCAGTCGGCCGGCCGGTCCAGCCGCATGGCCTCGAGGATGCCCTTGCGCTCCGGGGGCGGCAGCGCCGAGACGTAGGCCCGCCCCAGCGAGGTGGTAGCCACCGGGACGCGCGAGCCGATGTCGATGACGAAGGAGGCGCTGTTCCAGTAGGTGTCGACCACCTGCATGGAGAGCCGGTCGTTCACGGCCAGGTGGACCGACGCCTTGGTGTACTCGGAGAGCTCCTGCAGGAAGGGGCGGGCCACGCGCCGCACGTCCATCTGCCCGAGCGCCGCGAATCCCAGGCGGATGGCGGCGCTGCCCAGCGCGTACTTGTTCGTGGTCTCGGACCAGCGCAGGTGGCCGAGGCGGGTCAGCGTGTAGGCGAGGCGCGAGACGGTGGGTTTGGCGAGCCCCGTCCGCCGGGCGATCTCCTGGTTGGCGAGCCAGCGGTCCCGGGGGCCGAAGCAGCGCAGCACCTCGAGCCCGCGGGACAGGGCGGTCACGAACTTCCGGTCCACCGGGGGCTTGCGCTTCTCCACGGCCACCCCGGGAGCCTAGCAGATCGGGCGGGGCCGTTGTGGAACGCGCACCCTCCGTGCTACGGTGCGGCACCTCGTTTCGTACCGCGAAACTCCTCCGTGCGCGCGCTCCTCTGCACCGAATTCGGTCCGGTCTCGAACCTGCGGGTCTCGGAGGTCCCGGACCCCGTCCCCGGCGACGGGGAGGTCCTCGTCCGCGTGGAGGCGGCCGGCCTCAACTACCCCGACGGCCTGATGGTCCAGGGGAAGTACCAGGTCCGCCCCCCGCTCCCCTTCGTTCCGGGCATGGAGCTCGCCGGGGTGGTCGAGGCGGTCGGCAAGGGGGTGGATGCCTTCGTCCCCGGCGACCCGGTCATGGCCGTCCCCGGGGCCGGCGCCTTCGCCGAACGCTGCGTCCTCCCCGCCGACCAGGTGCTGCCCCGCCCGGCCTCGCTCCCTCCCGACCTGGCCGCTGCCTCGCTCCTCACCCACGGCACCACGCTGCACGCGCTCGAGGATCGTGCCCGCCTCCGGTCCGGCGAGACCTTGCTCGTGCTCGGCGCCGGCGGCGGCGTGGGCACCGCGGCCGTGGGAATCGGCAAGCTCCTCGGCGCGAAGGTCATCGCGGCCGCCTCCTCGGCCGCCCGGCTCGAGACCTGCCGCCGCCTCGGCGCCGACTTCACCGTCGACTACACCACCGAGGACCTGCGCGAGCGGGTCAAGTTCCTCACCCAGGGACGCGGTGTGGACGTGGTCTTCGACCCGGTGGGGGGCGCCCTCTCCGAGGCGGCGCTCCGCTCCACCGGCTGGGGCGGCCGGTTCCTGGTGGTCGGCTTCGCGGCCGGGGAGATTCCCCGCATCCCCCTCAACCTGGCGCTGCTCAACGCCCGCTCCATCCTGGGCGTGTACTGGGGAGACTGGTCCCGCCGGGAGCCCAGGAAGTCGGCCGACGAGCTCTCCCGCATCGCCGCCTGGATCTGCGAGAAGCGCCTCTCCCCCGTGGTGACGGCCCGCCTGGGCCTCTCCGGCGTCCCCGGAGCCCTCGAGGACCTGCTCGCTCGCCGCGCCCACGGCAAGCTGGTGGTCCTCCCCGGAGGGCCGTGACCCTCTCCGAGCTCATCGGCCGGCCGGTCCCCTTCGCCGAGTTCCTGGGCATCCGCATCGTGGGGAACGAGCCCGGTGCCCCGCGGCTCGAGCTGGCCCTGCGCCCGGAGCTCATGAACAGCTTCCACGACGCCCACGGCGGCGTGGTCATGGCGCTGGCCGACGTGGCGCTGGCGGTGGCGGCCATCACCCAGGACGGGACGGCCCGGGGCGCCGTCACGGTGGACCTGTCGGTGAGCTTCCTCGGTCCCGGCAAGGGGACCCTGGTGGCGGATTCCCGTTGCCTGCGCGCCGGCCGGTCGCTCGCCTTCTCGGAGGGGGAGATCCGCGACGTCGAGGGGACCCTGGTGGCGAAGGCGCTCGGCACCTTCAAGCTGCGGCGTTGACCAGGCTTCCCCCGCGCAGCTCCGGCACCACCGCGAGGTGGTCCTCGCGGGCCGCCCACTCCACCTCCCGCTCGAGCCCGCGCTCCCGCATCATCCGCCCCACCCGGCTGCGCGACAGGCAGTCGAGGGCTTCGCTGCCGTCGTGGAGGATCGCGGCGGCCAGCGCGGTGTCGGAGAGCTCCCACCCCGGTCGCCTGCGCGTGAAGTGGGAGACCAGGTGGCCGGCGCCGTAGAAGTCCTCCAGGTTGAAGGCGTCGACCGAGCCGGAGCAGACGAGGAGAAGGGTCTCCCCCTCGGCCCGCGCGACCACGTGCTCCACCACGGCGAGGCCGTTGCAGAGGGACGCGGCGTAGACCCGGGACGCGCCGGCGGCCTTGTGGATGGCCACCGTCCCGTTGGTGGTGGAGTAGACGAGGGCCCGGCCGGAGAGCGGCTCCCCGAGGAGCGACAGCGGGGTGGGGGGGGCGAAGCCGGGCAGCGTCTCGGCGCCGTACTCGCCGGCCAGCACGAAGGAGCCGGGCGGCCGCGCCGCCGCCACCGCACGGGCAGCATCGCCGTCGAGCGTCGGGATCACCTCGGTGGCGCCGTGGGCGAGCGCCGCCGCGATGCTGGTGGTGGCGAAGAGCACGTCGAGGACGATCACCACCTTGCCCGGCAGGCGCTGCCCGTCGAGCTCCTCCTTCTTCGCGAGGACGTGGAGCTTCATCCCAGGTCGTGGATGCGCTGCCGGTCGAGGGCGCGGGTGGCCTGCGTGCCGAGGACGCGCACCATGTGGATGAGCGGGGCGAAGCGGGGGTCGCGGGTGTGGCCGTCCTTGTAGCGCCGGTAGATCTGCTGGACGATCACCGCGAGCTTGAAGAGGGCGAAGACGTAGTGGAAGAGCACGTTCTCC
>DAIEMM010000095.1 GCA_027349605.1 Anaeromyxobacteraceae bacterium | reverse complement strand
AGGACGGGCGCGTCCTTCAGGAACGCCCGGGCGATGGCGATGCGCTGCCGTTGCCCTCCGGAGAGCATGACCCCCCGCTCGCCCACCACCGTGTCGTACCCCTCCGGCAGCGCCCGGATGAACTCCTCGGCGTGGGCCATGCGCGCGGCCCGCTCCACCTCGGCGAGCGGGAGGTCGGGACGGCCGTAGGCGATGTTGGAACGAACCGAGGTGTTGAAGAGCACGGTCTCCTGCGTCACCAGCGCGATTCCCGCCCGCAGGCTGGCCAGGGTGACGTCCCGGACGTCGACGCCGTCGACGGTGATCCGCCCCCCCGTGACGTCCCAGAAGCGGGGCAGGAGGTTCGCCACGGTGGTCTTCCCGCCCCCGGAGCTCCCGACGAGCGCCACCACCTCCCCCTTCCTCACCGCGATCGAGATCCCGTGGAGCACGGGGCGCTCCCCGTAGGAGAACGAGACGTCCTCGTAGCGGATGGCGTCGCGCAGCGGCGGGAGGGTGACCTCGCCCTGGTCGGGCACGTCGGTTCGCGCGTCGAGGATCTCGAAGATCCGCTCGCCGGCCGCGGCCCCCACCATGGCCACCTGGCCCACCTTTCCCAGGGACTTGACCGGGGTGTAGAGCAGCAGGATGGCGGTGACGAAGGAGAAGAACTTCCCGGCCGGCAGCGCTCCCGAGACGATTCCCTCGCCGACCCACCAGATGGCGATGCCGATCCCCACCGCCGCCATCACCTCCATGAGGGGCGAGGAGAAGGCGCGCACCGAGACGCTCCGGCGCATGTAGCGGAGCCAGCGCTCGTTCTCGTCCCGGAAACGGGACGACTCCCAGCTCTCCATGCCGTAGGCCTGGACCACCCGGATCCCGGAGAGGGCCTCCTGGACCAGCTCCGAGATCTTTCCCAGGGTCGACTGGGACTGCACCGTCACCTTCTTCAGCCGCCTGGCGATGCGGACCACCGGGAGGATGGTGATCGGGATGGCGACGAAGGTGACGAGGGAGAGCTTCCAGTCGATGAGGAAGCAGTTCACCAGCATCACCACGACGGTGAGCCCGTCCCGGAGGTAGCTGGCGATGGCGGTGGAGACCGCGGCCTCCACCGCCTGCACGTCGTTGCCCACGCGGGAGAGCAGGTCGCCCGAGTGCCGGCGGGCGTAGAAGGACGGGGAGAGCCGGAGCAGGTGGTCGAAGAGCGCGCCCCGCAGGTCGGCGATGATGCGCTGGCTGGTGGTGCCCATGAGGTAGGCCTGGCCGAAGAAGGCCACTCCCTTCACCACCGCCACCGTCATGACGATCCAGGGAAGGAACCGCAACGCCTGGGCCCGGTCCACGCCCTTCGCCCACCCCGCCAGCGCGGAGTCGCCGGGCAAGAGCGTGGCCACCGCCCCCAGCGCACCGATCTTCCCGGTGAAGAGGAACTCGAGCACCGGCCCGAGCAGGTTCACGTACATCGCGGTGGCGAGCGCGAGCACGACCATGCAGCCGAAGGCCGCGAGAAAGCGCCATCGGTACGGCGCGGCGTATGCGAGGAGGCGGAGGTAGGTGCGCAATGGAGGGCCGGGCGGTGCGGTGGGCGCATTCTCCCAGGGGATCGGGGGAACCGCCAGCGCGAGTGGCGTGGGTAGGTCCTGGGGCTATGTACCCGGGATGTCCGCGCGGGTCGACCTGGTGGCCCTTCACGCCGGGGAGTACGCCGCCGTGCGCGCCCCCCGCGTGGTGCCCACCGCACCGGCGCGCTACCTCTCGCTGGACGGCGAGGGGGACGTCCAGGGCGACGGCTTCCTGGAGCAGGCGCGGGCGCTGTCCCTCCTCCTGCGGGACCTCCGCGCCCGGGGCCGGCGCGAGACCGGCAAGGACTTCCGTCTCCCCCCGCTGGAGGCCCTGCTCGGCGCCCCCCGTGCGTCCCGGGTCGAGATCGACACCGGACGGCCGCTCCCCTGGAAGCTGCTCCTGCGCGTGCCGGCCTTCGTCCGGGCAAGCGACCTGGCCGCGCTCGGCGCCGGCGAGGCCGGGGGCCCCCGTGCGGCGCGCATCGAGGAGCTGCGCGAGGGGCGCTGCATCCAGGCCCTCCACGTGGGCCCGATCGCCAACGTGCCGGGGACCGTGGACCGCCTGCGCAGGGCCGCCGCCGACCTGGACCTGCTCGTCCGCGGGCGGCTCCACGCGACGTGGCTCTCCGGCCCGGGGAGGACTCCCCCGGAGAAGCGCCGGATGCTCGTTCGACTTCCCGTGAAGCCGCGCTGAGGGCGCGAGGGCTACTTCTCCTCCTCGGCTCCCTTCACCTTCCCCTCGGCACGCCGCTTCTCGATGATCTTCTGGGCGGAGTACGGGGGCACCGGGTCGTAGTGCGACGGCTCCATGGTGAAGTACCCGACACCCTGGGTGAGCGAGCGGAGGTCCGCATCGTAGGTCATGGCCTCGGCGTGCGGGCAGAGCGCCCGGATCACCACGCCACGGGCGGCCGGCTCCATGCCCTGCACCTTGGCCCGGCGGCTGTTCAGGTCGCCCATGACCGCTCCCACGTACTCCTCGGGGACCCGCACGTCGAGCTTCATCACCGGCTCGAGGAGGATGGGGCGGGCACCCTCCATGGCCTTCTTGAAGCCCATCGAGCCGGCGATCTGGAAGGCCATGTCGGAGCTGTCGACGTCGTGGTAGCTGCCGAACACCAGCTTGGCCTGGAAGTCGACCACCGGGTACCCGGCCAGCGGCCCGGAGTGCAGGGCGCCCCGGATGCCCTTCTCGACCGAGGGGATGAACTGGCGGGGGATGACGCCGCCGACGATGGCGTCCTCGAACTCGAAGCCGGTCCCGCGGGCCAGCGGGTAGAGCTCCACCGTGCAGTCGCCGTACTGGCCGTGGCCTCCGGTCTGGCGCTTGAACTTGCCCTGCGCCTTGGAGGGGGCGGTGATGGTCTCGAGGTACGCCGGCGTGGGCACGGCCAGCTGGATCTCCACGGAGTGCTTGCGCTTCAGCCGCTCGACGGTGACCTCGATGTGGGCCTGGCCCACCGCCTTGAGCAGGAACTCCCCGGTGTCGGGATTGCGCTGCAGCTCGAGGGAGGGGTCCTCCTCGATGAGCTTGTGGATGGCGGCGGCCGCCTTGTCGTCGGCTCCCCCCTTGGCCTGGATGGCGTAGGCCACCGGGCGGTTGGGCTGGCGGAAGTCGGGCAGCACGATGGGCGCGTCCTTGTCGCAGAGCGTGTCGCCCGTGCGCGCGTCCTTGAGCTTGAGCAGGACCACCACGTCGCCGGGGCCTGCGGCGGGGATCTCCACCGTCTGGGCCCCGTCGGTGCGGAAGAGGCGGCTCACCCGCTCCTCGCTGCGGGTGCGCGGGTTCATCACCGTCGCCTCCGGCCTGAGGGTACCGGAGAGGACGCGCAGGTAGTCCACCCGGCCGGCGAAGTGGTCGATGGTGGTGCGGAAGACCTGGGCGCAGAAGGGCGCGGCGGCGTCGGCGCGACGCTCCACCTCCGTGCCGTGGAGGTCGACGCCCTTCACCGCGCGGGTCTCGGGCGCCGGCAGCAGCCGCACCACGAGGTCGAGAAGCTCCCTCACGCCCACTCCCGGCTTGGCGGCGACCACCGCGACC
>DAIEMM010000280.1 GCA_027349605.1 Anaeromyxobacteraceae bacterium | reverse complement strand
CGCATGGTGCCGATCTCCTTCACGCGCTGGAGCGTGGCCATGACCATGGCGTTGTTGATGATGACGAGCGCCACCGCGAAGATGATGAGCACGGCCAGGTAGAGCACCATGCGCAGGAGGCCCATGGACTGCCCGACGATGCCCGAGGCGTCGAGCCAGGTGACGGCCTTCACCTTCATGCCGGCCCTCGCCGCCGCCTCGACCAGCTTCGGCATGGTCTCGGCGATGCGACGCGGGTCGTCGAGGATCACCGCCGCGTTGAGCGCCACGCCGGCGTCGGTCTCGGCCGGGGTGTAGCGGCGGCGGAAGAGGTCGTCCCGGGAGAGCTTCCCGTTCCCGCCGGCGAGGAGCTTGCCCTCGTCGATGTCGGCGGGGGCGGCCACCTGCACCGGCGCCGGCCCCTCCGCGCCGAAGAGCGCGGCCTCGGCATCCTCCCGGGCCAGCAGGGTGGCCCCGGCCCGCTCCTTCAGCTTCTTGATCTCGGCGGCCCGCTCCGGCGTCAGGTAGCCGTAGAGGTCGCGCCAGGTGTGGATGTCGAGGATGCTCATCATCCCGGCCAGCGCGGAGCGTTCCAGGCCGCGGAACTCGACGAAGCCGTAGACCGGAACGTTCACCGAGTTCACGTACCCGCTCCGCGAGGGGGCCTTGATGGTGATGAAGTCGCCGACCTTGACCGAGTAGAGGTTCAGGAGCGGGGCGAGGTCGGCGTAGAAGGTCCGGTAGCGCGCGTCGAAGTTCCGGTCGTCGGTGTCGAGGAGCGCCGACACCAGGCGGGCCGGATCGGGCTCGGGGGTCCCCAGCGCCGCCTGGAGCCGCCGCACCGCCTCCCGCGTCCGGACCGGGTCGAGCTGCAGGAGGATGTCGCGCGTCTGCCCGGCGTTCTCCTTCACCCAGCGTTGCAGCTCCTCGTCCTTCGCGATCTTCCGCCCGTGCAGCTCGCGGGCCTCCTTGATCTTGTCGAGGCGGCGCGCCGTCCGGAGCTTCAGCCACTCCTCGGCGTAGAGCTTCCCGAGGAGCACCCCGCGCTGCCCGGGCGGGATGGCGCTTCCCTCGACCACGTGGGCGCCCGGGAAGGCCCGCTGGAAGGCCTCCGGGTCGGTGCCCACGTAGCGGATGAAGGTGAAGCCGCCGTCCAGGGAGAGCGGGGCCACCCGGTTCTCCAGGAACTCGAGGGAGGCCAGCGGGTCCCGGTCGAAGTCGTCCCAGAATCCGCCCTGCACCGCCTGCTCGAGCGCGTCGAAGTCGGCCTTGCGGTCCTTGTAGACGCCGGAGGTCTCGTCGGCGATCTCCCGGGCCTGGCGCAGCTCCTGCTGCAGCAGGGTGGCCATGCGTCGGAGGTGGGCCTTGTGGGCCTCGTACTCCGGGTCCTCGGCGGGCGCGCCCCGCTCGAGCCGGCGGCGCACGTCGGCGCGGAGCTTCTCCAGCGCCACGTCGAAGACGTTCCCCATGGAGACCATGGCCTGGTCGATCCCCATGGGGACGACCTGCTTCACCCCCGGCACCGAGAGGGCCGCGGCCTTCAGGCTCGCGAAGTCCACGATGGGCTCGAGCACCGACTCGCCCATGGTCCCGCCGTAGAGGGCGAGGGGATCGCGCGAGGCGGCGTTGTAGAGCTGGACGTGGCCACCCAGGCTGTCCTGGATGCTGCGGGTCATGCCCACGTCGATCGAGTCGAGGAGCGAGCTCCCCAGGACCACCACCACCACGCCCAGCGCGACGATCCCGCCCACGACCAGCGTGCGCACCCGGCTCGCGACCAGGTTGCGCATGGCCATCTCGAGCAGGATCCGGCCCTGCCGCACGCGGGACGACGCGGTGCTCACCTTGCCTCGGCTCCCTGGGCCGTCTCGCGGCCGACGACCCGCCCGTCCTCGAGCCTCACGATGGCGCTGGCGTGGGACATCACCTTGGGGTCGTGGGTGGAGAAGATGAAGGTGGTCCCGTCGCGCCGGTTCATCTCGCGCATGAGGTCGATGATGTTCCCGCCGGTCTTCGAGTCGAGGTTGGCGGTGGGCTCGTCGGCGAGGACGAGCGGCGGGTTGGCGACGAGCGCCCGGGCCACGGCCACGCGCTGCCGCTGGCCTCCGGAGAGCTCGCTGGGACGGTGCCGGGAGTGGTCGGCGAGCCCCACCGCCTCGAGGAGCGCGTTCACCCGGCGGCGCCGCTCCTCGGAGGTCGTGCGCCCCTGGAGGAGCAACGGGAACTCCACGTTCTGGAAGACGGTGAGCACCGCCACCAGGTTGAAGGTCTGGAAGATGAAGCCGATGTGATCGAGCCGCAGCCGGGTCAGCGCGCGCTCGGTGAGCCTGGAGGTGTCCTCGCCGTCCACGCGGACGGTGCCGGAGCTGGGCACGTCCACGCCGCCGATGAGGTTGAGGAGCGTGGTCTTGCCGCTCCCCGACGGACAGGCGATGGAGAGGAACTCGCCACGCTCGACCACGAGGTCCACGTGCCGGAGCGCGTGCACCTCCGTCTTGCCGAGCTGGTAGACCTTTGCGACGTCCACGGCCTCGACGATGGGTTCTGGCATGCCGGGCAGTTATAGTCCCGGGGGCGTGGCTGCGGACAAGAAGCCGTTCCA
>DAIEMM010000239.1 GCA_027349605.1 Anaeromyxobacteraceae bacterium | reverse complement strand
CTTGCCTTCGGTGAGCTGGTGCCGCTGATCCTGGATCTTCTGCTGCAGCATGATGATCCCGTCGAGCACCTGCTCGGGCCGGGGCGGGCAGCCCGGGATGTAGACGTCCACCGGGATGATGCGGTCGATGCCCTGCATGGTGGCGTAGTTGTCGTAGAAGCCGCCCGACGAGGCGCAGACCCCGAAGGCCACCACCCACTTCGGGTCGGCCATGGAGTCGTAGACGCGCTTCAGGATGGGCGCCTGCTTCACGTTGATGGTGCCGACCACCATGAGCAGATCGGCCTGCCGCGGGGAGAACCGGGGCAGCGCCGCGCCGAAGCGGTCGAGGTCGTAGCGGGCGGCGGCCACCGCCATGAACTCCATGCCGCAGCAGGCCGTGACGAAGGGGTACTGGAAGAGGCTGTACTTCCGGGCCCACCCGAGCCCCTGGGAGACCATCTTGCCGAGGCCGGAGAGCGCGTCCTCTCGCCGGGTGGCGATGGCGGGGACGAGGTCGAGGTCGGAGTTGGCGGACATGGTCACTCCCGGCTCCAGTCGATGGCGCCCTTCTTCCAGACGTACACGAGGCCGACGACCAGCGTGGCCCCGAAGACCGCCATGACCACGAACGACGGCCAGCCCAGATCCCCGAGCGACACGGCCCAGGGATACATGAAGACCGCCTCGACGTCGAAGACGACGAAGAGCAGGGCGAGCAAGTAGAATTTGACGTCGAAACGGTCGCGTCCGAGGCCCGAGGGCTTCGAGCCGAACTCGAACGGGCTCGACTTGGCCTCGTTGGGCCGGCGCGGCCCGAGGAGGTTCGCGAGACCCAGGAGCGTGAGCCCCAGAATCACTGCGAGTATGATGACGACCGCGAGCGGGAAGTAGCTCTGCAGGGCTGTATTCATGGGGCGACCGGGTGAGGGGTCAAGGTGCTCCTAACTGCCTGTATGCAGGTGTTTCGTCAAGCGGAATCACCGCTTCCCCGCCTGGATTCGACGCTTGACTCCCTGGCTCGGGACTGTAGACTCCGCGCCCTCTTTGGAGCCCTCCACCTCCTCAGCAACCGGGGTCTTTTCCATGGGCTATCAGTTCGCCGCCGTCCTCGCATTCGCCGCCGTCGCCGTGCTGCTTCCCTTCGGGTTGCTGGCCGGTTTCAAGGCCATCCGCCCGTCCTTCCCGTCGGCGGACAAGTCGCTCATCTACGAGTGCGGCGAGAAGCCCATCGGCCGGGCCTGGTTCAACTTCAACCCGCGCTTCTACCTGGTCGCCCTGGTCTTCGTGATCTTCGAGGTCGACCTGGCGCTCACCTTCCCGGTGGCGGTCGTCTACAAGGACTGGGTGGCGGCAGGCCCCCAGTTCGCCTGGGTGGCCTTCGCCGAGCTCTTCCTCTTCATCCTCATCCTGGTGGTCGGCCTGGTCTGGGTCTGGGCCCACGGCGACCTGGAGTGGGTGAAGAAACTCGCGATGGTCGACGACGCCCCCGACGCGGACGACGAGCGCCCGGCGTCCAGGGCCGCCTGACCCCACCGGAGGATCCCGATATGGCCCAACGAGACACCATGGACGCGGAGATGGGCGGCGACGTCGTCTTCGCCCACACCAGCCAGCTCGACAAGATCATCAACCTGGCGCGCGCCAACTCGCTGCACTACCTCCTGTTCGGCCTCGCCTGCTGCGGCATCGAGCTGATGCAGTTCGGCGGCCCGCGCGCCGACGCCGACCGCTTCGGGGCGGTCTTCCGCGCCACCCCCCGCCAGGCCGACTTCATGATCGTGGCCGGGACGCTCACCTACAAGATGGCCGAGCGGCTGAAGCTCCTCTACGACCAGATGGCCGAGCCCAAGTACGTGATCTCCATGGGGTCCTGCGCCAACTGCGGCGGCCTCTTCCAGCTCGCCTACTCGGTGTGCAAGGGCGTGGACAAGGTGGTCCCGGTCGACGTCTACGTCCCGGGCTGCCCCCCGCGCCCGGAGGCCCTCACCGAGGGCCTGCTCCGCCTCCAGGACCTGATCATGCGCGAGCGCTGGAAGGACAAGCGCCGCCCGCCGCGCCTCGCCGGCGGACAGGCCTAGCTTCCGGGAGACGGGATGACCACCATCGAGATCCACCAGAAGCTCCAGGAAGCCTTCGGCGACGCGGTCGGGCCGCTCGGCCAGCCCAAGGTCGACCCCTTCGCCGTCGTGAAGGGAGACCGGATCGTCGAGATCTGCGCCTGGCTGAAGAAGACGCCGGGCATCGAGATCGACTTCCTCCAGGACCTGACCGCGGTCGACTGGCCGAAGCGGAACGTCATCGAGGTCGTCTACCACCTCTTCTCCTTCCCCCACCGCCACGGCATCGTCCTCAAGGTCGAGCTTGACCGGGCGAATCCCGTGGTCCACACGGTCGAAGGGGTCTGGAAGGCCGCCAACTGGCTGGAGCGGGAGGTCTACGACCTCTTCGGCGTGGTCTTCACGGGCCACCCCGACCTGCGGCGGGTCATGCTCCCCGACGACTGGGTCGGCCACCCGCTCCGCAAGGACTACCAGGAGGCGGGCGGATTCCACGGCATCCCCAACCTCCGGGAGAACCCGCTCGTCGAGCTCCGCCGCATCGACCTCGTGCGCATCGCCGAGCACCAGAAGGCGAACCCGCCTCCTCCCCCTCCCCCGCCGGCGCCGCCCCCGGCAGCCGCGCCCGCCGCCGGGACGCCGCCCGCGCCGTCCACCCCGCCCGCGGCTCCGAAGGCCTAGAGGACAACGACATGTCGAAGCTCGTCCTGCGCCGCGTCGACCGGAACAACGAGGAGATGCTCATCAACTTCGGTCCGCAGCACCCGTCCACCCACGGAGTGCTCAACTTCCTCGTCGAGACCGACGGGGAGGTGATGAAGCGGGCCATCCCGGACATCGGCTACCTCCACCGCTCGCTCGAGAAGATCGGCGAGATGGTCGGGTACCCCGGGTACATGCCGTACACCGACCGCATCGACTACCTGGCCGCCATGTTCGCCAACGAGGGGTACGCGATCGCGGTGGAGAAGCTCATCAAGGTCGAGGTCCCCAAGAGGGCCCAGTACCTGCGCGCCATCTCCTGCGAGCTGAACCGCATCGCCAGCCACCTGGTGTCGGTCGGCACCATGGCCACCGACATCGGCGCGGTCACCCCGCTCGTCTACGCCCTCCGCGAGCGGGAGATCATCAACGACCTCCTCGAGGCCCTCTGCGGCGCCCGCCTCACCTACAACTACCACCGCATCGGCGGCGTGGCCTTCGACATGCCGGCGGGCTGGCAGGAGAAGGTGATCGCCTACCTCGACCGGTTCGACAGCTCGGTCCAGGAGTGGGACCGCCTCATCTCCTTCAACGAGATCTACAAGAAGCGGCTGGGCGGGGTGGCGGTCGTGTCGCGCGAGCAGGCCATCGATTACGGCCTATCCGGCCCCAACCTCCGCGGCAGCGGGGTCGACTGGGACCTGCGCCGGGACGCCCCGTACGGCGCCTACCCCGACTTCCAGTTCGACGTCCCGGTCGGGCGCGGCTGGGCCGGCAAGGTGGGCGACTGCTTCGACCGCTACTACGTCCGCGTGCTCGAGATGGCCCAGTCCTCGCGCATCGTCCGCCAGGCGCTCGAGAAGATGCCCGAGGGGGAGATCACCGCCAAGGTGCCCCGCAAGGTGAAGCCCGAGGCCGGCGAGGTGCAGTCGCGGATCGAGTCGGCCCGCGGCGAGATGGCCTACTACGTCGTCTCCGACGGCACCGAGCGCGCCCACCGGGTCCGCGCCCGCACCGGTTCCTACATGGCGATGGGCATCATCGAGGACGTCTCGCCCGGCCTCATGGTGGCCGACCTGGTCGCCCTCATCGCCTCCCTCGACGTCGTGGCCCCCGAGACGGACCGCTAGACATGACCCAGTTCTCCTTCGCCTTCCCGAAGCCAGGCACGAAGAAGCTCCTCGTCGGCGCGTCGCTCGGCGCCGTGCTAGCCATCCCGGCGCGGCTCGCGAGCCTGCTCGTCTTCGTCATCCCGATGGTGCAGAAGCCGCTCTTCGACGCCTTCATCCGCGAGAAGCTCGGCCACGACCCCGGCACCTGGGTGGGCACCCAGTGGAGCTACGCGCTGGCCTTCTTCGTGGCAGGCATCGTGATGTTCACCTTCGCCGCCATCACGGGCGGCATCTTCTCCTGGTACGAGCGGCGCGTCGCGGCGCGCATGCAGAGCCGCATCGGCCCGAACCGCGTGGGCGCCGGCGGCTTCCTCCAGTGGATCGCCGACGCGGTGAAGCTCCTCTTCAAGGAGGACCTGGTCCCGGGCGAGGCCGACGCGCTCATCTTCCGCGCCGCCCCCTACTTCGTGGTGGCCGGCATGACGCTGGTGCTGGTGGCCCTCCCGGCCGGCCAGGCCATCGTGGTGGCCGACCTCGACGTGGGCATCTTCTACATCCTGGCCGTGACCTCCTTCATCGTGGTGGGGATCATCCTCTCGGGCTGGTCGTCCAACTCCAAGTGGTCGCTCTTCGGCGCCATCCGCGCCACCGCCCAGATCATCAGCTACGAGATCCCGGCCGGCCTCGCCATCATGGTCCCGGTGCTCATGGCCGGCACCCTTTCCACCCAGGGTCTCATCAAGGCCCAGGGCGGCTGGCCCTGGGAGTGGTTCTTCTTCCGCAACCCCGCCGCCGCCGTGGCCTTCTTCATCCTCTTCATCTCGCAGCTCGCGGAGGGAAACCGCACCCCCTTCGACCTGGCCGAGGCCGAGTCGGAGCTCGTGGCCGGCTACTTCTCCGAGTACTCCGGGTTCCGCTTCGCCCTCTATTTCCTGGTCGAGTGGGCCAACCTCTGGATCATCGGCGCATTCGCCACCACCCTGTTCCTGGGGGGATGGCAGATCCCCGGCGTCACCACCCAGACCTGGGCGGCGGTGCGCGGCTCCGGCTCCTTCCCGGCCTGGGGCTGGTGGGCCCTGCAGTTCGTCTCGCTCGGCGTCTTCGCGCTGAAGACCCTCTTCCTCGTCAACGTCGTCATCTTGATCCGCTGGACGTTGCCGCGCATCCGCATCGACCAGATGATGACCCTGTGCTGGAAGTACCTGGTCCCGGCCGGCTTCGCCGCCATGCTCTTCACGCTCCTCTGGCAGATGCTCGCGACCTGGGTCCCGGTGGTCGAGCGGATCACCGCCCTCCTCGTCCTCGCCGCCACCGTCTGGGTGACGTGGCGCTTCCTCGTGCAGACGCGGAAGAACGTCTCGCTCATCTCGCACGAGCGCGTCGACCTCTCGAACTGGTAACCCATGCCCACCTCCACCGCCCGAGAGTACGTCGGCAAC
>DAIEMM010000233.1 GCA_027349605.1 Anaeromyxobacteraceae bacterium | reverse complement strand
AGGCGCAACTGGCGGCGCACCGCGACGGCGATCCGTGGCTGGCAAGCGACGAGGTGATCACGCTCTCCTACGTGGAGTCCCGGCTTCTCTCGGTGCGCATCGCCGAGGAGGCGCAGCGCCGGACGGGAGCTCTCCCGGAGGAGCGCGAGGAGGTGGCCGAGGCCATCCGGCTCGAGCTGTTCGCGGCCATGGAGCGGGTCCACTCCGAGGGTGGCCGGCGCAGCAGCGGATGGATCTACGAGGAGTGGCCGGTCATCGCCGCCGCCGCCGCGGGGCGCTGCGTGAAGACGATTTCCCACGACCTGCGCCTGCGGCTGGCCGGGTTGCTCCCGGGGCTGCTGGCCCGTTGACGGCGGACCGGGACGACGACGGTCGCTTGGGATCGTGACGGCAGGCTTTCGGCCTTTTCGGGGCGTGCCCGTGGAGGCCCGCCGGGCGACATGCTTGGATGGCCGGGTGCATACCCTCCGAGCGGCGATCTGCGCGGCGCTGCTGGCGCTCCCCGCCCCGGCATCGCCCGACGGCCCCGAGGCACCTCGGACCGCCCAGGTCGACCTGACGCCGGAGGAGCGGGCCTGGCTCGCGTCTCATGGCCCGATCCGGCTCGTCACCGAGCCCGCGTACCCACCCGTCGAATGGTTCGACAAGGACGGGCGGTACCGCGGCATGGTGGCCGACTACTTCGAGCTCCTCGAGGCCCGGCTGGGAACCCGGATCGAGGTGCTGCGCGCGCTCAGCTGGGACGAGGCCATGCGGCGTGCCCGGGCCCACGAGGTGGACGGTCTCACCGCCGCAGAGCCGACGCCAGAGCGGGTGCTCGCCTTCGACTGGACCCCACCGCTCCTGAGGATCCCCAGCGTCGTCATCGCGCGCGCCCATGCCGACGGAGAGTTCACGCTCGAGGGCCTGAAGGGAAAGGTCGTCGCCGTGTCCAGCGGCAACGCGCTCCACGAGTTCCTGCGCAGCGCCCACCCCGGTGTCCACGTGGCGCCCCAGCCGGACGACCTCTCCGCCCTTCTCGCGGTCTCGTTCGGCCGCGCCGACGCCGCCATGGTCAACCTCGCGGTGGCCACGTACCTGATCGAGCAGCAGGGCATCAACAACCTGCGCGTGGCCGCCGACACGGGCAGGACCAACGTCCTCGCCATCGCCACCGGCAAGCACCAGCCCGTGCTGGGCTCCATCCTGGCGAAGGGCCTGGCCTCGGTGACCCCGGCGGAGCGGGAGGCCATCCAGGGCCGCTGGCTCCGGATGCAGCCGGGAGGCCACTACGTCTCCTGGCGCACCGCCGCGACATGGGGAGCGGCCTCCCTGGGCATCCTGCTGGTGATCGCCCTTCTCGCGGTGGCCTGGAACAGGGCGCTCCGGCGCCAGGTCGCCCGGGCCACGGCCGACGTGCAGCGGGAGCTCGGGGAGCGTCGCCGGGCCGAGGATGCCGAGCGGCGACGCGCCGCCGAGCTTCAGGCCGTGCTCGACGCCGTCCCCGCCGCCGTCTTCATCACCCGGGATCCCCAGTCCAGGCGGATGGAGACGAACCGCTTCGGCAGCGAGCTGCTGAAGGTGGCCCCCGGCAGCAACACCTCCAAGAGCGCTCCCCCGGGCGAGGCGCCCTCCAGCTTCAGGGCCATGCAGGACGGAGCCGAGATCCCCCCCGACCGGCTGCCGGTCCAGCTGGCGGCCTCCCGGGGAGAGGAGGTCCGGGACTTCCAGTTCGACATCGTGGCGGAGGACGGAACCGTCACGCACCTGCTGGGAAACGCCACGCCGTTCCGCGACGAGGCGGGGCAGCCTGCCGGGGCGGTCGCCGCGTTCGCGGACGTGTCCGGGATGAAGCGCGCCGATGCCCTGCGGCGGCAGTCCGAGGAGCGGTTGCGCGCGCTCATCGAGAACGCCATCGACATGATCGTCCTCCTCGACCGGGATGGACGGATTCGCTTCGCGAGTCCGAACCTCGCCGAGCACCTGGGGCGGCCCGTCGAGGTCGTGATGGGGAGGGCGCTCTTCGCGTTCGCCCATCCCGACGACCGGCCCCGGCTCGAGCAGGCCTTCTCGACCCTCGTCGCGACGCCGGGCGGGATGACGCGCTTCGAGGGACGCATCTCCCATCGAGACGGCACGTGGCGCCTCGCCGAGGGGGAGGCTCGCAACCTCCTCGACAACCCCGCCGTGAAGGGCGTGGTCCTGAACGCACGCGACGTGACCGACCAGCGGCGCGCGGAGGAGGTTCTCCAGCACGCCCAGAAGCTCGAGAGCGTCGGAAGGCTGGCCGGCGGCGTCGCCCACGACTTCAACAACCTGCTGACCGTCATCCTCTCGGGAGCCTACGAGCTCGGGCAGGGTCTCCAGGCGCGCTCGCCTCTCGACCCCGAGATCATCGACGACATCCGGGTCGCGGGTGAGAGCGCACGCGCACTCACCAGCCAGCTGCTCGCGTTCGCCCGGAAGCAGGTCATCGCGCCGGTGGCCCTCGACCTCAACGAGGTGGTGGGTCGAAGCGAGAGTGTGCTGCGGCGCATGCTGGGTGAGGACATCCAGCTGGAGGTGGTGCTCCAGCCCGGCCTCTGGAGAACGCTCTGCGACCCGGGGCAGATCGAGCAGGTCGTGCTGAACCTCGCGGGGAACGCCCGGGATGCCATGCCGGGTGGGGGGAAGCTGACCATCGAGACCCGGAACGCGGATGTCGGGACGGGCGAGACCTCCTGGGAGGACGAGGAGCAGGCCGGACAGTGGGTTCGCCTCTTCGTCCGCGACTCGGGGACGGGGATCCCGCCCCACGTCAGGGCACACCTCTTCGAGCCGTTCTTCACCACGAAGGCCCGCGGAAAGGGCACGGGACTCGGCCTCGCGACCGTGCACGGCATCGTGCACCAGGCGGGAGGGCACCTGCACGTCGAGAGCGAGCCCGGGCGGGGGACGACCTTCGCGGTCTGCTTTCCCCGGAAGGACGGGAAGGCCCCGACGACCTTCGAGAGGCCCGAGACCCCCCCGGTGGGCGGCTCGGAGACGGTCCTCGTCGTGGAGGACGACCCGGCCGTGCGGGCGCTCACGGTGCGCACCCTGAAGAAGAAGGGATACGACGTGCAGGTCGCGGCCGGCGGACAGGCGATCCGGGAGCTCGGCGAGGAGCAGGTGGCCCGGATCCACCTGCTGGTGACCGACGTCATCATGCCGGGGCTCAACGGACGAGAGGTGGCGGAGGAACTGCGCCGCCGCCGTCCTGGCCTGCCCGTGCTCTACATCTCCGGGTACGCGGCGAACGCCTTCGCCGATGGCAGCGCCCTGGACCCGCGGTCCAGCTTCCTCGCCAAGCCCTTCACCGCCCCGACGCTGCTGCGGCGGGTGAGGGAGATCCTCGACCAGGCCTGATGGCCGGTCGCGCCGGGGCGGCGCCTCCCCGGGACTACGGCGATCCGAGCGACTTCATGATCGCCTCGCCCTTCGCCTGGAGAGCCTTGGCGCCGGCCAGGGCCTCGTTGAGCATCCCACCCTTCACGTCCTCGGCGAGCCTGGCGATGCCGGATTCGACGTCGGCGATCCCCTCGTGCGCCCTGGCGATCACCGCCTTGTCGATCCCGGCCGGCAGCCTCTTCCCCTTCTCGAGGGTGGCGAGGCGGTCCTTGATCGCGGACACCGTGGCCGTGACCTTCGCGGAGGCCTCACCCCAGTCCTTCACCAGCTCGGCCTTCTTCGCGCTGGCGGCGGCGACCACCTCGCTCACCTTGCCAGGGATCTTGGAGGCGACCTTGAGGGCACCCTCGTACTCCTGCGTCCCGACGAGTTCCTTCGCGGTGGCATAGCTCTTCCGCACCTCCGCGACACCCTCCGCGGCGTACTTCGAGGCATCCGGCCCGAGGCTGGCCAGCGCCGCCTCGGCAGACTTCAGCGCCGCCTCGGCGGGCGCCTTGTTGGCATCGGTGCACGCCAGGGCCAGGACGCAGGGGACGAGAGCGACGAGGTTCGGGATCTTCCGCATGACGCTCCTCCATGTGCCGGTGGGGGTCGGCTCCGCACAGGGTTCACATCCTGTGCGTGCGTGGCAACCCGGGGATCGCCGGTCCGTTGGGGTCACCTCCTGGGGTGACCCAGGATGGGGCGTCCCCGGGCTTCGGGAGCGACCGCCGACCCCCTTTCGGGGGCGAGGCGGGCATCAACGTCGCGCCGCCGCGACCTCGGCCGCCTGGATCCGGGATGCGACGCGCGCCAGCGACCGGGCCGCCCGGCACTCGGGGCGGGCCAGGAGCAGGGGGCGCCGCTCCCGGGCCGACCG
>DAIEMM010000187.1 GCA_027349605.1 Anaeromyxobacteraceae bacterium | reverse complement strand
AAGGTGACGCGGAGCGTGGAATTGGCGTCGGGGGCGACGAGTCCGCCGGCCTTGTCGAGCATGGCCTGCATGTAGACCGGGCCGAGCCGGGACCTGGCGCCGTTGCGGGCCTTGCCGGCGTCGCGGACCTGCTCGTCGAGCGGGGCGAGCGCGGCGGCCAGGTCGAGGAAGGGATCCTTCGTGGCGAGCACCTCCTCGGGCTTCGCGTCGAACAGGGCCAGCCGGGCTTTCTGGTCGGCGATCTTCGAGGGGGTGCCGTACAGGGTGGCGAGCCAGGCGTCCACCTTGGCAACGGCCTCGGTCTCGCTGAGCCCCGCCGTGAGGCCGATGACGGCGTCGAGCGCCTCGATGCGCTGCGACGGGGGAAGCGCGGCGGCCTCGCGCAGCGCGTAGCGCAGCAGCGCCCGGTCGGCGCCCAGGTCGATGGTGCGCTGCAGCCGCTGCTGTGCCTCGCGCAGCCGCTCCCAGTTGCGCTGCTGGTACTCGGCCTCGCGCTCGGCATCCGGCTTCTGCCGCTCCTCGGCGAGCCGGCGGAGGGAGCGCGCCGAGCCGAGCAGCGACGAGTTGAAGTAGAGGGCCTGGAGGGTGGCGTCCCGCTCCCGGACCGCCTCGCGCTTCGCCTGCAGGTCGTCGAGTGCGGCGATGACGCCGCCGAACTTCTTATTGCGCGCCGGGTCGGCGTCGATCCAGGCCTGGAGCTCGGCCTCGGCGGCGGCCTTCTTGTCGAGGAGCTTCCCCTTCGTCGCCCCCTCGAGGATGCCCTGCCGGTTCTTCATGGCGTTGGCGAGCCCGCGGACCCGCTGCGCGACCTTGATCTCGGTCTCCTTCGAGCCCTTCGACAGCTCGGCGAGGATGGAGAGCATGTCGCCGTAGCGACGGACGACCCGAGGGTAGCTCCACTCGATGGTGTCCTTCATCTCGCGAGCGGTCACGTGGCGCGCGGTCCTCCCGGGATAGCCGGCCACGACCACGACGTCGCCCGGACTCGCGCCGGCCCTGTCGACCGTGAGGTGGTGCCTGGGCTTGAACGGGACGTTCGCCTTGTCGAAGGAGGCGGGCTTGCCGTCCTTGCCCACATAGGCCCGGAAGAAGGCGAAGTCGGCGGTGTGGCGGGGCCAGCGCCAGTTGTCGGTCTCGCCGCCGAAGTTGCCGATCGACGACGGGGGCGCGTAGACGAGCCGGAGGTCCTTCAGCTCGACCTGCGCGATCTCGAACCACTGGAGCCCCTCGAAGAACGAGGCCACGCGGCAGCGGAGCCCCTCCTTCTCGCAGGCCGCGGTGAGCTCCTTGGTGCGCTTCTCGATGGCGAGCTCGCGGTCGAGATCGCCCTGGCCGGCGGCGAGCTTCCCGACCACGTCCTTCGTGACCTCCCGCACGGCGACGGTGACGAACACGCGGGAGCCCGGTCCGGCCCAGGCCTCGTCGGCCTGCGTCGCGGCCAGGTAGCCGTCCTTCACGGTGTTCCGCTCCGGCGTGGCGTTGTACTGGAGCGCGCCGGTGGCGCAGTGGTGGTTCGTGATGATGAGCCCGTCCCGGGAGACGAAGGACGCGCTGCAACCGCCGAGCGAGACGACCGCGCCCATGGGCATGCCGGTGAGATCGGCGAAGGCCTTGGGGTTCCCCTGGAAGCCCAGCTTCTTCAGCCGGGGGGCCAGGTCGATCATCTGCTGGGGCATCCACATGCCGCCGTCGGCGCGGGCGGCGAGGGGAGCGAGGGCGAGGGAGAGGAACGCGAACGACGCGGCGATTCTCTTCAAGGTGGCCTCCGGACGGCGAGCGAGGCCCCGTACAAACCACGAATCCGGGCGAAAGGGGAGGGGTCAGCCGCCTGCCCCACGGGCCGCCGCCGCGAGGTCGGCCGCCAGCAAGCCGAGGGCCCGCCCGAGGGCCGCCACCGAGCCCGGGACGTCGCCCGGAGCCCCCGCCTCGTGGAAGCGCGAGACCCCGCTCACCGGATGCCGCCCCCGTGGCGTCACCGTCCATCGGGCCTCGAGCGTGGCGCCTCCGGCCGCGTCCCCCTCGAAGCGCAGGAACTCGACCGACGCCGACACGTCGGGAGGTGTACCGAGCGGCCAGGGCCAGTACAGGACCTCGCTGGCCGGGAGGCGGGCCCGGAGCTCCTCCCCGAGCGACCGGACGGCCAGATCCTCGAGCGGCGCCGCCCAGCGGTCGTTCGAGGCGTAGGCGAGCTGCTCGGTGCCGATCCGCGTGGCCACCTCCGGCCGGGAGAGGTACGGGGGGAGGGTGACCGGCCCGAGCCCCACCGATGCCACCGGCGTCCGGGCCGTGGACGGTCCGGTGGCGGGAAGCGTGAAGTAGCGGGAGGCGTCCACCCGTGGCCCGAGGCAGGCGGGCAGGAGCAGCGCGACGATCACGGCGACGGGGTGTCTCATGGCTTCGCCTCCGATCGGCCGCGGACGATCTGGCTGGGGTCCCGCTCCAGGCTGTCGGCCAGCACGCGGAGCGACCGCGCCGCCTGGCCGACCTCCCGGAGCGTCTGCTCGAGCTGCGCCGGGACCGGTGCATCCGGCGCCAGGGAGAGCTTCACCTCCCGGAGCGTCGCGTCCAGCTGGTCGAGGGCCGCGGCCAGCCGCTGCATGGAGGCGCGGGCATCCTCGGCCACCGGGGGGAGCTCCTTCTCGAGCCCGCGGGCCGCGTCCCGGATGGCGGCGAGCGCCCGATCCATGCTCTCGAGCGTCCGCGGCAACCCCTGCCCGGCCTCGTCGATCCGGCCCGAGGCCCGGCTCACCCCCCGGGCCGCCGTGCGGAGGTCGGTGACGAGTCCCTCGAGGTCGAGCGCCTGGAGCTTGCCGATGAGCCGGGCGGCGTCCACCTGCAGCGTCTGCAGGCCGGGCTGGATCTGGACGGGGATGGCCGGGTAGGGCAGCGGGAACGGCGGTGGCTGCGGCGGCAGGGCGTCGGGGACGATGTCGAGGTCCACGTAGCGCCTGCCGGAGAGGAAGCTCTCGAGCGCGATCCGCGCCCGCAGACCGTGGTCGACCAGGGTCTTCACGACCTCGGGGTTGCCGAGGTCGGTGGTCTCCCCCATCTCCCGGATGCGCGACTGGTTGAGCTCGATGACCACCGGCATGAACATCTTCTGGAGCGGGGCCTCCGGCGAGCCGATGGAGAGGTGGATGCTCGCCACCCGACCCACCGGCACGCCGCGGAACTTCACCGGAGAGTCCACCTCGAGCCCGGCGATGTCCTGGGAGAAGACCACCACGAAGCGGACCTTCCGCTGGAACACCCGGTTGGAGCCGAGCCAGATCGACGCGGCCACTCCGAGCGCGGCGGCCGCCAGGACGAAGGCGCCGACCAGCCGGGGGTTGAACCTGCGCGCCATGGATGCTCCTTGGTGCCGGGGCCGAGGCCTCAGAGGGCCTTGCCCCCGGCGAAGAAGGCCCGGACCGGCTCTGGGCCGTGGTCACGAAGCTCGGCCGGGGGTCCCTCGGCGATGGCCCGCCGGGACTCCGTGTCGAGGAAGAGGGCGCGGGTGGCGATCCCGAGGATGCTCGCCACGTCGTGGGTGACCACCACCACGGTGGTGCCGAGCGCGTCCCGAAGCTCCCGGATGAGCCGGTCGAGCCGCCTTCCGGTGGGGGGATCGAGGCTGGCCGACGGCTCGTCGATGTAGAGGATCTCCGGGTCGAGCGCGATGGCGCGGGCGAGCCCGGCCCGCTTCTGCATCCCGCCCGAGAGCTCCCAGGGGCGGTAGGACTCGAAGCCGTGGAGCCCCACCAGCGCGAGCTTCAGCTCCACCACCTCCTCGATGCGGGAGGCGGAGAGCCCGGTGAACTGCTGGAGTGGAAGCGCCACGTTCTCGGCGAGGGACATCGAGGTCCAGAGCGCGCTGCCCTGGTACAGCACGCCCACCCGCCGCAGGAGCCGCTCCCGGTCGGCCGGGCCGGCCCGCGTGAAGCTCTCCTCGCCGTAGAAGACCTCGCCCCTGGCGGGCTCCTGGAGCCCCAGCATGTGGCGGAGCAGCGTGCTCTTGCCG
>DAIEMM010000183.1 GCA_027349605.1 Anaeromyxobacteraceae bacterium | reverse complement strand
GGGTCGTGCCGGGTGCGCCGGACCTCCTTGTCGGTGAGGTCGCAGAGCTTCTCCAGCCGCTTCGCGTAGCGCGACATGAGCAGGTCGTCGCGCAGCATGGCCACGAGCGGCGGCGACATGGTCATGGAGATCCGGAAGGGGATCCCCTCCTCGGTCAGCCGGTCGAAGATCCGGAGGAGCGGCAGGTAGGTCTCGGTGATGGCCTCGTAGAGCCAGTCCTCCTCCAGGAACTCGGGATGCTCCGGGTGGCGCACGAACGGCAGGTGCGCGTGGAGGTGGAGCGAGAGATAGCCGGCGACGTTCCCCATCTAGGCGCCTTCCTTCCCGCGGCGCGGCTTCCCGCCGCCCCAGGCCTTGGACGGGGAGGACGGGCCGGACGGCTCGGTACGGACCTGCCAGGCCGGGGCAGAGGGCTTGCCGCCCTTGGACAGGCGCGCCAGCAGCGAGCGGATCTCCTCGGGGAAGGCCCCGCCGGCCCGCGCGTCGCGGAGCCAGCCGTCGAGCGGGAGGTCCCACGGGATGGTGGCGAAGCGGTCGTCGACCACCGGCGACGGACCGGAGGAGGGCAGCGCCACCTCGTTGGAGGGCTCGCCCACCAGGCGCTCCCTGCCGTCGGCCGACACCGCGACGATCACGCCGCGATAGGTGCGGCCCGGCTCCAGGTCGTGCACGTAGAAGCCTCGCGACTCGAGGGCGAACTCGGCCACGCGCACCGTCTCCCACTCCCCGTCCCCGCGCAGCGCCAGCACGCGCAGCTGGGCGCGCGGGCGGTCGAGCCACTCGAATCCCCGGTTGCGGGTCTCCTCCGAGTGGTCCCAGTAGAAGAACAGCGTCCGGGGATCGCGGGGCAGGGCCACGAACACGTCCTCGCCGTAGCTCCAGGGGAGGTCCCCGAGCCCCTCGTCGTCGGCGGGCACCGGGACGTCGGCGAGTTCCCGCAACGCCATGGGGTCCTCGCGCTCCTCCCCCTCGGTCATGGGGTGGGGCGCCTGGCGCGCGGCCTCCTCGCCGCGCACCCGGGCGACGAAGTACCCGTCCGGATCGAGCCCGCCCGCACGAGGAGGGCTTGCCGGTGCCTTGGGCCGGGGAGCGCGGGCCGGGGCGGCGGGCTTCGAGGCGGGGCCGGCCTTCTTCTCCGGGGACTTCTTCTCCGCTTCCTTCCTTGCCGGTGCCTTCCGGGCCGGCGCCTTCTTGGCAGGGGCCTTCTTGGCAGGGGCCTTCGCGGCCGCCTTCGGCGCCCCCTTCCCGGGAGCCTTCGAGGTTGGCTTCGCCGGCGCCTTCTTGCTGGGCTTCTTCGTTGCCATGGTGTCCGTAGGAAAGGCTTCCCCCGGCGGCGCGTCAAGCGCCACGTGGACGAATCCCCTCCCGGACCAGGGGCCGGGAGGGATATCGACGCCCCGACGGCGTCTGCTAACGTGGAGCGGACCCCCGGGGAACGCCTGAACCCTCCAGAACCCAAGACCCTCGAGCCCGTTCCGATCTGCGGCAGCTGCGGCCATCCGCACCTGCCCGGCGACCCCTGCACGTCCGCGCGCCTGGCCGGCGCCGGGACCGGCACGCTGGCCATGGAGCCGTCCGAGGGGGCCGGCGGCGCGGGGCTCCGGGCGGTCGACCCGATCGTGGGCTCGACCGTGGGCAGCTTCCGGGTGGTTCGGGCGCTGGGCCGGGGGGGCATGGGCACGGTCTACCTGGCCGAGCACCCGGTCATCGGCAGCCGTGTCGCCATCAAGTTCCTCCACGAGTCGATGGCGGCGAGCCCGGAGCTGGTGGCGCGCTTCTACGACGAGGCGCGGGCGGTGAACCGCATCGGCCACGAGAACATCGTGGGGATCTTCGACCTCTCGATGCTCCCGCCCAACCGGTACTACATCGTCATGGAGTACCTGGACGGCGAGGCGCTGTCCGCGCTGCTCCGCCGCGGGGCCATGCCGGCGGGAGAGGCGGTGGCCATCCTCCTGCAGCTCTGCGACGCGCTCCAGTGCGCCCACGAGCGGGGGGTGGTCCACCGGGATCTCAAGCCCGACAACGTCTTCGTGGCGCGGCTCCGCGGCGCACCCTTCGTGAAGCTGCTCGACTTCGGCATCGCCAAGCTGCGGGACGCGCCGGCCGGCGCCCAGACCGCCGCCGGGATGATCGTGGGCACCCCGGAGTACATGGCGCCGGAGCAGTGCGAGAACCGCCCGGTCGACGCGCGCACCGACGTCTACGCGCTCGGCGTGATGGCCTACCAGATGTTCTCCGGGGTGCTGCCCTTCACCGGCAGCATCACCCAGCTGCTCCTCGCCCACGTCCACGAGACGCCGCGCCCTCCCCGGTCGGTGAACGGGCTGCTCCCCCCGGCCCTCGACGACGCCATCCTGCGGGCGCTCCGGAAGCGTCCCGAGGACCGCTTCCCGGACATGGCCTCGTTCGCGGCCGCCCTGGCCGCCGGGCGCGACTCCGGCGCTCCCCCGGCGCGGGAGCCGCTTCCCGGCACGGCACGGGCCACCACCATCCGCGTCCACCTGGCCGGTGAGCCGCAGGCCCGGTCCTTCCCCGCCGCCGAGATCACCCGCGGCGGCGTGTACCTCGAGTGCGGCCCCCCCCTGCCCGCCCCGTTCTCCCGCGCCGTGGTCTCGGTGCCGGACGGGGGAGCCGGTTCGGCGCCGGTTCCCGCCGAGGTGGTGCGGGTCGTCCAGCCGGGCGAGGCGAAGGCCTGGGGCATGGCGGCCGGATTCGCCCTCCAGTTCCTCCCCTCCACCCCGCCCGAGCGGGCCGCCGTGGAGCGCCTCGCGGGCGGCACCCCGGCCGCCCACCGCGCCGAGCCCTCAGACGAGTCCGCGGCGGCGCTGCTGGAGGCCCTCGACGGCCACTCCGGGGGCACGCACTACGAGTTCCTGGGGCTGCCCCTCGACGCCGAGCTGAAGGAGGTCCAGAGCCGGGCCCGGGCGTTGCGGGTCCAGCTGGAGCACCTGCGCGGCCGCAAGCTCTCCCCGCGCCACGCCGCCCGGGTGGCGCCCCTGCTCGCCCGGGTGGCCTTCGCCGCCGACGTGATCGGGGTGGCCTCCGAGCGGCTCGCCTACGACGCCCGGAACGGGAATCACCTCGGCGTGGCCCGCTGCATCGCCGCCGGGCTG
>DAIEMM010000163.1 GCA_027349605.1 Anaeromyxobacteraceae bacterium | reverse complement strand
AGTTGAACCAGTTGTAGGGAGCCAGACGGCAGTGGTGCTCGAGGCGGGCGGCATATCTACGGACGTAGGCCTGGAGCGCCTCCGCCCGCGCGGCGCGCGGCAGCTCGACCCGCTCCGCGAACGGCTCGCAGTGCAGCTCGTAGCGGTTCGGCTCCCGGTAGAGACCGAACGCCAGGTAGACGGGACAGCGGAGGGCCGCCGCGAGCAGGTACGGTCCCGTCGGGAAGCTCGCGTCCGATCCCAGGAACGTCGCGCGGGCATGCTTCCCGTCGAAGCCCACGCGGTCCCCCATGGTCCCGACGAGCTGGCCTTCCGAGATGCATCGCTCGACCTCGAAGACGAAGCTCCCGTCTCCTGGCCGGATCTCGATGAGGCGGGTGTCGACCGCCGGGTTCACGCGGCGGAGGGCGGTGTTGATGAGGTTCGCGTTCCGGAAGTAGCCGAGGATGCTGACGGGGAATGCACGTTCCACGGACAGCGCGCGAAGGACCTCGAAGCTGCCGAGGTGGGAGACGATGATCAGGGCGCCGCGGCTCCGCGCGCGGAGCGACTCCAGGTGCTCCTGGCCCTCGAACGTGATCTGGAACGGCCGGAAGTCGCCCCGGACCATGAAGAGCCGGTCCAGGACCACACGAGCGAAGCAATGCACGTGACGGTAGACGTCGCGGAGCCGGGCCCGACCCTGGAGGCGCCGGAGGTAGTCCTGCGAGGCCCGTCGGACGGAAGGGTGAAGCACGACGTACCACGCGGCGACGAGGGGCAGGATGAGCCCCGGGATGCGCCTGCCGAACAGGGTTCCGAGCCGGAAGAGCAGGCCGATCCCCGCCGCCGAGCCCTTCTCGCCCACCTCCTGCCAGCGCGTGCTTGCGGTGGCCGTCATGCGGGCCTCAGGGGGCGCCCCGTCATCAGACGGGCGAGCGCGCCGGCGCACAGCTTGGTGTGTGCCCAGCTGATGAGGAGGTTGTCCCGGACCATCCTGAAGTGGGACACCCCGCCTTCGGCGGCCGTCATGTAGCGAACCAGGGTCGGCACGTTCACGACGGGACACCCGTGCCAGATCATCCGAACCGCGATCTCGATGTCGAAGTCCATGCGATCGCCACATCCCTCGACGCCGATCGCCGCCTGGACCGGGTAGACCCGGAATCCACAGAGCGGGTCCTGGATCACCCGCTTGCCGGTCTGTAGATCGGTCAAGAAGCGGCTGATGAGCCGCGCCTTGCGCCGCAGGGAAGGGGCGGAGCCGTCGAACACGGGCTGGCCCAGGATCAGCGCGTCCGGTCGAGTCCTGGACGCATCGAGAAGACGGGGGATGTCGCCGGCTTCGTGCTGGCCATCGGCGTCGATCTGCAGGCAGTGCGTGAAGCCGAGCTCGGCAGCGAACCGAAGCCCGTCCTTGACCGCGGCTCCCTTGCCGCCGTTCCGGGAGCGCCGGAGAACCCGGGCGAGCCCGTCCCGGGCCAGCGCCTCGACCTCGATGCGACCGGGGTCGGCGCTTCCGTCGTCCACGACGATGACGTCCGGGATGTGGGCGCGTACCTGGTTAACGACCTCCCGGATGGTCCGTGGGTTGTCGAACGTGGGGACCAGGCCGCAGACGCGGAGCTCGGTCATGGAACCCTCGCGGTCGCGCCGAACAGCAGGGTTCCGGAGGCGCAAGGCCCGGCCCCGCCCTCGATGCCGAACGTCACGGCGGGCCTGGACGCGTCCAGCTGGAGCCGCAGCTCCAGGTGCTCCCCGGGCCTGACCGGACGCTTGAACTTGAGCCGGAGCGCCTGCCGGGGGGCGCCGAGTTCCGGCCAGATCCGCTCGATCTGCCGGAGGACGAGGCCATCGAGCTTGACGACCGCGGGAAGGATCGGATCGCCGTCGAAGTGCCCACGGAAATACAGGAGATCCGGAGGCACCAGGAAGCGCAGCACGCGTACCTCCGTCCCTTCGCCGGCGGACGAACGATCCTCGAGCGGCTCCATCGTCCGCGTCGGGGGCAGCTCGTCGTCCCGGAACAGCTCGAGGAGGCGCTCGTGAACGAGCTTGCCGGTCTCCCCTCGGGGGAGGGCTTGCAGGATCCGGATGCGGCGTGGCATGGCGACCGGGTCGAGCCAACCGGAGAGGGCAGCTCGCAACCCGGCCAAGGTGACCCCGTCAGCGGCCACGGCCACCCAGATCTCCTCTCCGCGGGGGCTGCTGGAGGGGCGGACGACCACGGCGGAATCCCGCACCCCGGGTACCCGGAGGAGGAGATCCTCGATCTCCCGGAGGGACACGCGCTTCCCGGCGATCTTCGCGACGCCGTCCATCCGTCCCAGGAGGTGGAAGCCGCCTCCCTCGACCAGCGAGATCGAGTCCGCGCCGAGATGGGGACCGGTTCCCGAGGGAAGGAACGGAGACGAGAGGAGGATCCGGCCGCCGTCCGCGGCGGAGACCGATACCCCGGGAAGCGGACGCCACGGCTCCGCGCCGCTCCTCCAGGCGACCCCGCCGGTCTCCGTCGAGCCGTAGACTTCCACGACCCGCCATCCGGTTCGCACCCGGAGCGCCTCGGACGTGCTGGGGGGAAGGGGAGCGCTGGACGAGAACACGCACGCGAGGGGAGGGGCGTCGTCCACCCCGGCGAGTGCCGCGAGGTGGGCGGGCACGCTCACGAGGTGGGTGGCTGCGTATCGGCGCAAGGATGCGACGACCGACTCCGCGTGGAGGGGCGTGTCGCGGACGATGACCCCCCCGGCCCTGAGCGGCAGGAGGACACCGAAGAGGAGACCGTAGATGTGGTGGGGAGGGGCCGTCGCCAGGATGCGAGCGCCACGCCCCACGCCGAACACGCGAGCGAGCACCGTCGCCTCGCCCAGGAGTTGAACGCCGGTCTTGGGGCAACGCTGGCTGCTCCCGGTGCTTCCCGAGGTCAGCACGGTGACCAGGTGCCGGTCCGGATCGATCCCGGTCCAGGGCGCCGGCGGGACGGAACGGGCCAGGAGGGCGCCGATGTGGATCCCCTCGGCGCTCCCCGTGCGTTCGTGGAGGAGGATCCGGACGTCGGGGTCCTCCCGGAGCGCCCGGAGCGTGTCCGGCTGCCCGTTCTGCGGCAGGAAGACGGGGCGCCCCGCCTGCCAGGCGCCGAGCAGGGCCGCGGCGAAGAGGTACCGGTCGGAGCAGTGGAGCGCGACGGCGCCGGGTTCGAGATCCAGGAGTCCCGCAGCGACCCGCCCGGCGTCCGCCACCAGCTCGGCCGCGGTAAGGACTCCGCCGGGTCCGACGGCGACGGGGTCTCCCGGGGCGTGCTCGAGAATCCGCTTCACGAGGAGACAACCTCGCTTCCCAGGAACCGGGCGAGGAATCGGTCGATCGGGCCTCGTCCATAGCGGCCGAAGCGCCGCTTCCGGACGAGGTATTCGACCGCGAACAAGGTGCCCACCAGCAGGTAGGAAATTGCGCCGCAGTAGGCAGCCCACCAGCTGCGGGGTGCCCAGAGTGCCAGCGCCGTGGCCACGGAGCCATTCGACGCGAAGAAGGCGCACCAGACGACGGTCACCGTCCGGCAGTATCGCACCTCGGCGGGGAGAAGGTCGGGAGTGATCTGGCGCGCAAGGCGTTCCACCACCGGCTGGCCACTTCGGAGGGAGAGCGCGAAAGTGCCGAGGAGCACGGCGTTCACGACGGACGGGTACGCCAGCATGAATCGGGTGTCGTCGAGCGCGGCGGCCAGCGCGAGGAGCGCGGCGCCCGTGAGCCAGAGGCCAGCGAAGGGGTGCGGGTGCGAGGCCGTGGACCGGGAGCCGACCCGGGCGACGGCGAGCGTCGCCAGGAGCAGGAGCGCGGTGCCCCGGGCACCGACGAGCGCGACACCCCCGGCGACGAGGAGCGGGAACGCTCCGAAGAACAGCGCGCGCGCCGCTCCCGGAGCTCCGCTCGCGATCGCCTGCCAGGCGCCGCCGGTCGGTGGGCCAGGAGGCGCCTGGGGAGCCCGCGACGCATCATCCGCCGGAGCGGGAGGATCGGTTCGCATGACCCCGAAGCCGACGAGCTCGGAAAGGGGGGCCACCCGCAGCCCCTTCTCCCGGAGCCCGTCGAGGATCCCGGCGACCTCCTCGAGCCAGGGAGCGATCGGCACGTCCGGGGGCAGCCGGTCGTGCAGCACCACGATGTCGCCGGGACGCACGCGACCCAGGACGCGGTGCTTCAGCCCCTTCAGGCGCCGGTTCCCGAAATCCAGGGGACGGCAACTGAAGGTGACGCAGGCCAGCCCGTGGCGGCGCAACGCCCCCAGGAGGCGAGGGTTCGTGATCCCGGCCGGGGGCCGGAAGACGAGAGGGGTCACGCCGACCCGCGCGAGGACGCCCTGGCATTCCCCGATGTCCGCCTCCACCCGCCTGCGGGAACGCAGCATGAGGAATGGGTCGTGTGTCTGGGAGTGGTTTCCGACCTCGTGTCCCGCCTCGACGATCTCGCGGACGAGGGTGGGATGGGCGGCGGCGCTGCGTCCGACGACGAAGAAGGTCGCGGGGACCTTCTCCCGAGCGAGCAGCCCGAGCAGGGCCGGCAACGTCCGGGGATCGGGTCCGTCGTCGAAGGTGACGGCCACGGCGCGTCGCGTGCGCGGGCCGTGGGTCGCCGTGGGCACGAAGAACCCCCAGCCCGGGAAGAACGGCGCGAGCAGGCAGGCCAGGACGAAGAGTGCGAGCGGGATCGTCGCGGCGAGCGGGTGGACGAGGGCGAGGAGCGCCGCCGAGACGAACGCCCCGCCGGCAGCCGCGTGCGCGCGTGACGGGATCCCGCTCATGCCTCGACGAGCCTCTCCCAGAGCGGCCCCGTGTGACCGCGCTCGTACAGGCGGGCCAGGAGGGTCGCCGCCCGATCCGCCCCCGCGCCCACGATCCAGCCGTGTCTCCCCGCGGCGCGCTCCTGCACCCGGCTGGCGATCGTCCCGAGGGGCAGGCCCGGGGGCTCGTAGAACACGGGCTCGAGAAGGCTCTTCCCCGGACCGATCTGGCCGGCGGCCCGTGCGAGCCTCTCCAGCCCGGTCCCCGGACAGATCCGCATCCCGCAGAAGAAGAAGATCGCGGAGCCGGTGAGCTGGTCGCAGCGGTCCAGGGTCTCGTCCAGCGTCCGGAGGGTCTCGCCGGGGCCTCCCGGGATCATGAAGTGCGCGACGTGGAGTCCGGCCGAACGCGCGGCCGCATGTGCATCGAGGACCTCGTCGAAGCCGAATGGCTTGCCGAAGCGCGGCAGCATGGCATCGGAGAGCGACTCCGTCCCGAACTCCGCGTGGGTGCAGCCAGCGGCCGCCATGCGCGCGTAGAAGCCGTCCGGCGGGGACACCGGTGCGAAGAAGGCCCCCCAGGGAATGCCCAGGCGAAGACGCCGGAACTGGTCTGCGACCGCCAGGCAATGAGCGGGGTCGGCGTTGAAGACGGAATCCGTGAGGAACAGGTAACGTGCCCCGGCCGCCTCGAGCTGCTTGGCCTCCCGCGCCACGGCCTCCGGTGGAAAGGTCCGGCGCACGCTTCCCTCGATGCCCGGATAGGTGCAGTAGACGCAGCGCAGGGAGCATCCTCTCTGCGTCTGGATCCCGACGATGCCTCCGTGGGACAGGTAGAAGCCCAGGGCCGGGTTGTCGGCGACCGGGGCTCGTCGCGGCGAGAAGTCCTTGCCGAGGGGAACGGCCGGAGGGGCCGGGGCGCCCGCCACGGCCACGCCCGGCAACGAACCGACCTCCCGACCCGCCTCGAGAGCGTCGAAGAGTGCGCAGGCTCGTTCCCCCTCGCCCACCACGCCGAAGTCGGCCCCGAGCGTCTCG
>DAIEMM010000153.1 GCA_027349605.1 Anaeromyxobacteraceae bacterium | reverse complement strand
TGTGGGCGAGCGCGTCCGCAACCTTCTCGAAAGCGACGGAGATCCGGGCGAGCGACGGCGTCACCACGGCTCTCCACTCCTGGAGCGCCGTGCCGTCCACGAGGTCCATCACCAGATAGGGGTAGCCCGTCTCCATCTCCGGCCAGCGGTCGAAGGAGTGAACGCGGACGATGTTCGGGTGACGCAGGCTCTTCAGCGCCGCGATCTCGCGGTCGAGTCTTTCGATCGTGGCCGCCCGGTCGTCTTCCCGAAGCTCCCCGAGCTTCGTGTGCGCGATCTTGAGCGCGTAGGCGCGTCGATCGCGGGTCACGCGATATACGAAGCCGAACCCGCCGCTGCCGAGCTGCACGTCGACCGTGTAGGGGCCAATGGCCATACCCGAGGTGAGGCACCCCGGCTTGCCGGCCCCTTCGCTCACGGTGTCAGGCCTTCCAGGACGACGCGCCTACCGCCACCCTTCTCCAGGAGCGTGACGGTGTACTTGTGGGAGCCGGAGAGCGGCGGAGTCTTGAACGCGACGACCACCTTTGTCGCCTGTCCAGGGGCGACGACCGCGTCCTCGGACGCCGCCGCGAGGATCCGCAAGTCGGTCGCCTCGCCCGTCCCGGCCACCTTCACCTCCGCGCGGTCGAGCGCCCACGGCTTCACCGGATCTCGGTTCTCCACCGTGAACACCATGTAGGTGAGCCCGACGAGCCGGTAGACCCAGCGGCCCTCGACGAGGAGGCGCCTCTGCTTGTCCCGTCCGCGAAGCTCGTGCCGATCGAAGACCTGCGGCTCATCGAGGTTCTGCCCGAGGAAGAGCGCTGCGATCTTCGATGCACCGGCAGTGGCCGAGGACGCCTGGCACTCGTCGAGTTCTCCCCGGAGTTGCTCGATGGTGGTCTTGAGCGCCTGGACCGATCCCGGCGTCGCCCGGTCCTTCAGGGCGAGCACCACGTCCACCTGGACATCCGCCTCCTTGGGAATGGAGACGAGTTTGAAGCTGAGGACCGTCCCGTCCGAAAGAGTCACGTTCAGTGCGGCCGGCTGGGCGAGGTCGGCCTTGGGGACGAGGATCACCGTCTTGTCGGTTTGCGTCGGCGGATGGAAGAGCCCGCGGGTATCGGTGACGATCGCGCCGTGATCCCGGACCGGGATCTCGAAGGTCAAGATGGTGGCTGAGCCCCCGGCGACATGGAGCTCGGGAAGCGAGCCCAGGGCCTGATCGTCGATGGTTAGGGTCCGTCTGCGAAGCTCCCGCCGCAGTTGCGCCTTCGGCTCCGCCGACAAGGCGGAGCCTCCAGTGATCAGGAGTAGGAGCGCGGCCGACGTCGCTCGAATCAACAGCCGGTCAGGGCGCATCCGTGACCTCCTTGCTTCGCGGTTCCGGTCTAAACCCGTTTTCCCTAACCGGAATGGGGGATAGGCGCCACTCGGCCACCTCCAGACCGTCCGGACGCTCCAGGGTGGGCGTTACATTGCGGGCCACGAGTTCCACCCTGACCCGATCGGTGCTGCTCGACCCGTCACCGCTCCACGAGCGGCCCCGTGCGGCGGGTGAGGGTCGCACGGATCGTGAGAACGCCCGGGGTCCGGCCCTCCAGGACGATCTCGTCGAACGAGATGTCGGTGCGCCTCTGAGCGCGTCGCCAGGTCTCCACGAGACGTGTCCGGGCGGCTTCCGCTTCCACGCGCGTCCGAAGTTCGGGCGCCATCATCGCGATGGCCGAAGGCCAACTCGCCTCGATGGTGCTCGAATTCAGTCCAAGGGCGAGACGGAGGAAGTCGCGCGTGAATCGCACGACGGCGACGTCTGGCGGGCGAGTCTTGTCGGCCAGGAACTTGAGGAGCGCGTCGGTCGCCACCGTGCGCCGGACGGGCGTTGGATCTCCCGCCGCGTCGAGCAGCACCACCTCGGGCGGACGCGTGGCGAGCCGGAGCACCGCCATCGCCTGAAGGGCCGCGAGCCCGAGCAGGGCAACGAGCGTCCAGGACTTCCACCTTCCCTGTGTGACGAAGGCCGCCCAGACGGCAGGCGGCGACCCGGGAGGCACGGAAGCCCCCTTTCGATCCGTCTTCACGATCGCCCGCGCTTCCATGAGTCCCATACCTCCCCTTCCCTGGCCGTGACCTCCTTACGGAGACCCGGGTCCCCGCGGGCCCGATCCGAGGCCCCGACCCGCCCGGCCCGTGCCGCGAGGGCGCGGGGGCGCGGGCGGGTTCGCGGAGACACCGCCGTTGCCGCCACGCCCGGCCCCTCCACCTCGGGGGTTCTGGCCCCCGCTCCCAAGCCCCCTACCAAGTCCCTGGACCACGTGGAGCGCGACCCCCTTCACCCCGCTCGCCACTCGCGCCGCGGGTGCGACCCCGTCCGTGCCCAGCCCCTTCGCCGAGGCGAAGCCGGCACCCGCGAAGTTCTGAAGCGCCCCGCCAACGACGTGGCTCGCAAGGACTGGTGTCGATAGCGCCGTCACGAGCAAGACGAGGGCTGCCACCAGGCACTCGAGGTAGCTCCTCGCCATCGCGCCCTGTCCGCCCAGCGCCACCATCACGGCGAGAAGGACACCAGCAAAGATCGGCCAGCTCGCGATGGTCACGAACCGCAGGAACCAACGCGACCCCGTCCTGCTCACGCGCGGGATCCCGGCCACCAGGGCAAGCGGGCCCAGGATGAAGAGCGTCGCTGTGAGAATCCGGGAGAGCCACCGGATGAGGAAGACGAGCCCTTCTCCCAGGAGGAGCACCACCGTGACGAGCGCCTCGTAGACCCAGGAAGTGAATGTGGAGAGTTCCCTCGGCTGCGGCGTGGTCGCCGTCGAGGTCGCGTCCGCGAGCTGGGGCACCTCGCCCTGGGAGGCGAGGTCCGTGAGGGCTGCCTGGTTGCGCGAGACCGCGACCCGAAGCTGCTCCCACGTTGACGGTGGCGCCACCTCCCTCTCCACCCGGTCGAGCAGGTTGATGACCGAGCCGAACACCGTTTGGTAGTTCCAGAGCAGGAAGAGCACCACGATGAGGCGCCAGGTCACCGCCCCGTAGTCACGTCCCTCGGTTGGCGAGCGCCCGAAGGCCTCCAGCGCGTAGCCGAGGAAGACCGACAGGAAGAGGAACGACTTCGCCACGGCGAGGCTCTTCTGAAGCAGATCGCGCATGGGGCCGGGCGACTGGAAGTCGAGGACGATGTCCCTCGCCTGTTCCGCGCCCAGCGCGACGGCGGGTAGCGCGATGGCGGCGAAGAGGAGGACCGCGACGACGGGTCGGGATGGGGTCGTCATGTCGGGTCCTTCAAGGCGCGAGGCCACCGGCCCGGATGGACACCGCCTGGCGGCTCATCGCGTCGAAGCCCTCGGTGAGACCCTGTCGGCGCGCATGTTGCTCGGCGATCTCGCGCTTCAGGTCTGCGTTCTTCTGCTCCACCCCGACCGCGTGAAGCCGTGCGATCTGGGAGAGCTTCGCGTTCGTCTCCTGGCCTTCCTCGAGCTTAAGGAGCTGGGCCTGTTCTGCTGCCGCCCTGCACTCCTCTGCGACCCGCTTGGCATCCCGCGTGGAGGCGACGTCTCCGACTCCGTTGCACCGACGGAGCAGCTCCCGCACGCGCTCCTTCTGAAGCGAGGCGAGCTGGGCTTGCGCAGCCTCCCCCTGGATCGCCGCGGCCACCTCGGCGTCCACTGCCATCATCTGGGCAGGTGCAGCGCCGGCCGCACCACCGAACGTCGTCCTCAGGGCGTCCAGCACCAGGGCGCTGTCGGCGCGTCCGCGGACGTCGCTGGTCAGCGCCCAGTCGGTCCCCTTCATGCCCAGGGTCCCGAGTGCCTCCTGGCGGTAGCGTTCCACGTCCGGCCGGACGGCATCGAGGTCGGCAAGGAAGCTCTCCCCGAACCTCTGCGCCGAGTAGCCCTGGAACGACCGGGCGGCATTCGCAGCGTCGTCGGCGTACTCGGCCACCTTTCGCACCTCGTCGTAGCTCCGGCGCAGCTCGGCAAGGCTCTCGGTCGCGACCGCGAGCTGCTTCATAGAGTTGATGAGCAAGTCGGCGAGTAGCATGTCGCCGCCGAAGTCCATGAATGCCGCGGCTCGCGCCCCGTAGCCGACGGTGGCCACCGTAATCACGATCGCCACCACCACCTGCCTCGATGGCCTTCGCATGGCTCCCTCCTTCATGCCGCGCTCGCGCGGCCCGGGTGCCCGCGGCCCACCACTCCGTGGGGGTAGCGAGCCGCCAGCTCCTGAAGTAGCGCGAGCCGGTCCAGTTGTGGATTCCTCGCCGCGGCGCGTGCGAGGAAGTCCTGGTCTTCCCTGTCCGTCGTGAGAATCCAGTAGGCGAGGGAGTGGAGCGCGAGCCGCACCACGGTCGTCCGCGCGCCGTACATGAGGAGGAAGTCGCTGTACCAGCCGGGCTTCATCTCCAGCCCGGCGAAGGCCTCGGCGGTGCGCGGCGAGAGCCCGAAGTGGTCGACGACCGAGCGGTGCTTGCCGGCGAGGTGGCGCAGGAAGATCCGGATCGTGCTGTTCCCGACGATGGCCTCGCGCCCAACCCGCGACCCGAGGAAGTCGTTCAGGTGCTGCGAGATCATCCACATCGCCGTGTCGTACTTCCGCATCTTGCGGTAGCAGCCACCGAGGAAGCGTTCCGTCGCGTCGTCGGCACCGAGATACTCGTGCCCCTCGTCCACCTCGACGAGGGTCCGTGTCCGCCGGGCCATGGCCCGGTTGGTGATGGCCTGGATGATGGTGGCCATGGCGACCGCCTTCGTGGCCGGGTTCTCCGAGACGCGAGCCAGGTCGAAGGTGAGGAGCGGAGCGTCGAAGCGCAGGCGCGATGGGCGGTTCAGGAGATCGGCGTAGATTCCGGTGCAGTAGATGGCCAGTCTGCGCACGAGGTCCGTCGCGATGGCCCTGTCGTCCGAACTTGACCACTGGTACGTCGCGAGCGCTTCGGACACGTGACCGATGAGCACGGGCTCCTGCGGGCACGGTCTAAACCGGGTCTCGTACAGCCAGCGCACCGCGCGAGCGACCACGTCCCGCTCCACCTTGTCGAAGGGCGGACGCGTACGGTCCGCGACGCACACCTCGATGAACTGGACCGCGTGCTCGATCTCCTCGTTCGCGATGGTCCCATCCGGCCCGGCGAGGGCCGAGTACGGCAGGAAGGGGGAGATGGACGTCTTGAGATCGACCGGAATGTGGACGCCACCGAGGAGTTCCGTGAGGGGAGCCCAGGAGCGTCCGTT